>NZ_JBAQRT010000180.1:0-7388 GCF_049306435.1 Zavarzinia sp. | reverse complement strand
GGGCTGAACCGGGCGGAAGCCGCCGCCGCCCTCGGCACCGGGGTCGAGGCGATCGACGACCTGCTGGCGACGGCGCGGGAAGAACTGGCGCGCCAGGCCCCGGCCCGCGTCCTCGTGATCGAGGACGAGCCGGTGATCGCGCTTCATATCGCCGAAATCGTGCGCGAGGCGGGCCACGAGGTGGTCGGCATCGCGACGCGAAAGAGCGAGGCGGTCGCCCTCGCCGCCGAGCACCGCCCCAGCCTCGTCCTCGCCGACATCCAGCTCGACGACGGCTCGACCGGCATCGAGGCGGCGCAGGAAATCCTGCAATCGCTCGACGTGCCGGTCATCTTCGTCACCGCCTTCCCCGAACGCCTGCTGACCGGCGAGCGGATGGAGCCGACCTATCTGGTCGCCAAGCCTTTCGAGCCGCAGACCCTGGTCGTCACCATCGCCCAGGCCCTGTTCCACCACCCGGTCACCTGATCCGCCATGCGCTGGCTGGCCCGGCTGCTGGATCCGCTGCGGGTCCGCCTCAGCGCGCTGATGCTGCTGGTGCTCGCCGCGCCGGCGGCGGGCGGTGTTCTGATCGCCGTCCAGGCCTATGACGAACAGACCCAGCGCGCCGAGACCCAGGTCCATCAGCTCGCCACCCTCGCCGCCTCGCACGAGCGGGATTTCTTCTTCGATACCTGGCGCCTGCTGGTCGGGCTCGCCGCCGACCTGCGCCTGCCCGAGCCGGGGGGCCGCTGCCCCCGGCTGTTCGGCGCCTTTCTCGACATCTACCCCGAATACGGCAGTCTCGCGCTGATCGATCCCGATGGCCTTCAGGTCTGCTCGACCGATCGGACCACCAGGGGGCCCGTCAAATTCGGCGCCGAGGACTGGTATCGAAGGCTGATCGCCAGCCGCGACTTCACCCTGTCGGATCTCGTTCCCCTTGGCCCCGCCGGGGAGGATCCCAGTCTGGTCGCCGCCATGCCCATCATCGGCGAGGGTGATTCGCTGGTCGGCGTCATCGCGGTCTGGATCAAGCTCGACCGCATGGAACAGGTGGCGCGCGACTCCGGCCTGCCGGACGATGGCGTCGTCTATGTTCTCGACCGCAAGGGTGGTGTGCTGACCCGGCGCACCGGCGCCGTCGTCGGCGATGCCGGCCTGCCGCAGCCCGATCTCGTCACCCAGGTGGTGGCCGACGAGATTCTGGAGTTCCGCGCCCCCGGCCTCGACGGGCAGGAGCGCGCCTATTCGACCGTCGTCCTGCAGGGCGGCGCGATCCATGTCCTGTTCGGGCTGCCGGTGAATTCCACCTTCACCTGGATCGAGCGGGATCTGGCCTCCCGGCTCGCGGTCATCGGCATCACCATGCTGGCCGCCCTCGCGGCGGCTCTCGTCGGCGGGCACCTGCTCGTCATTCGCTGGGTGCGCGCCCTGCGCCGCCTCGCCGCCGATTATACCGCCGGCCGGCTGGAGGAGCGGGCGAAGCTCGACGGGGCGCCGGCCGAATTGCGCGAGCTGGGCGATGGTTTCGGCGTCATGGCGCGGCGGATCGCGCTGCGCGAGGCCGATCTGAAGCGGACGATCGGCGAGAAGGACCTCTTGATCCGCGAAATCCACCACCGGGTGAAGAACAACCTGCAGACCGTGCTGTCGATGCTGTCCCTCCGCCTGCGGGGCGAGCGGGACGGCGCGGCGCGCGGCGCCCTGTCCGAGGCCGAGGTGCGGGTGAGGGCCCTCGCCCTTGTGCAGCGCCATCTCTATCTCGACGACGCGACCAGCCTCGTCGATGTGACCGCGCTACTGTCGGAACTCGCCGCCAGCATCGTGGCTGCCAGCAATGGCGATGGTCATATCGGCCTCGAGGTCGACCTGCCGCCCCTCGCCATCGAACAGGACCGGGCGACGCCGCTCGCCCTGCTGGTGACCGAACTGATCACCAACGCGATCGCCCATGGCCTCGGCGGCCGGCGCGGGATGATCCGCCTTGCCGGCCAGCGCGAGGGCGAGATGGTCACCCTCACCCTGGTCGACGATGGCGCAGGCTTCGATCCCAGGGCCAGCGGCGGCCTTGGCCTCGCCCTGGTGCCCGGCCTCGTCAAGCAGATGGGCGGCGAAAGCCGGGTGGAGAGCGCGCCCGGCACCGGCACGCGCTGGATCCTCACCCTGCGAGCCGCGACCCCGCCGCCGGCATGAGCATGTTCAGGCGCCGATGCTCCAGCCGGAAGCGCAGCGGCGGCGTCAGATGCATCAGTTCGCCGTCGATGGCGATGCGCAGGCGTCGGCGTTTCGTCGCGACGGTGAGCGAGCGACAGGCGGCGAAATGGATGCCGGGCGCCGTCTCCCAATGGCCCGCGGCCACCGCGAAGGCAAGGCGCAGCAGGGCCAGCGGCCCCCTGGTTTCGGCGACATAGACCGCCAGTTCGCCATCGGCGAGGCTGGCCCGCGTGGGGACCGGGCCGGTGCCGTTGACGAAGCGGTTGTTGGCGACAACCAGCAGCGGCGTGGTGATCCGGACCGTCTCGCCGGTATCCGTGTCGACCATGACCTCGACTTCCAGTTCGTGGCGGCGGAACAGGGCGCGCCAGCCGGCCCGGAACATGGCCGGCCATTTGGCGAGCCCCTTGCGCCGCCGCGCCCTCTCGCGGTCCAGCACCATCCAGGGATAAAAGCCGAGCACGGCGGCGTGCAGGAAGCGGATATCCCCCACGCTGGCGACATCGACAGGGGCGATATCACCCCGCGCCAGGACCTTGGCCGCCGCCACCGGATCGAGCGGCAGGCCAAGGTCGCGGGCGGTCAGATTCATCGTGCCCAGCGGCAGCACGCCAAGGGCGACCGGCGCGCCGCCCATCAGGTTCAGCGCCCCGTTCAGCGTGCCGTCGCCGCCGCCGATCACGACGACGTCGGGTTGCGTGGTGAAAACCTTGCGCAAGGCGTCGGTCATCGCCCGCGGCCGGGTCAGCACCATGTTGACCGTGTGGCCGGCATGGGCGAAGGCGGTGCGCACCCCGTTGGCGACGGCGCCGGCATCGGCGCCGGCGAGGGTGCCGGCCTTCTCGTTCATGACGACGGTGATGCGCATCGGCTATCCTTCGGTCCTGTTACCCCATGGTTGGCAAGGGAATGTGCGATGGCAAGCTGGGATCCCGGACAATACGCCAAATTCGCCGGGCCGCGCCTGCGGCCCGGCGCCGATCTCGTCGCCCGTCTGCCGGACCGGGACTATCGCGCGGGGGTGGACCTTGGCTGCGGCGGCGGCCAGGTCACGGCGCTGCTGCGGGCGCGCTTTCGCGGCCTTGCCCTGTTGGGCATCGACAATTCGCCAGCGATGCTGGAGGCCGCGCGGAAGACCCTGCCCGATGTCGAGTTTCGCCCGGGCGATATCGCCGATGCCACCCTGGCGGCGGGCTGCGACCTGATCGTCTCCAACGCCGCCTTCCACTGGCTGGCAAATCACCGGGCGGTGCTCGGCGCCCTGATGGCGGGCCTGCCGGCGGACGGCGTTCTCGCCGTCCAGATGCCGCGTAACCATGACGCCCCGTCGCACCGCCTGCTGGCGGACGTGGCGGCGACACCCCGCTGGGCGGGCCGATTCGCGGGCGTCGTCGGCATAAGGCCGGTGGACGAGGCGGCGGATTACGCCCGGCTGCTGCGCCACGCCGGGGCGGCCGAGGTCGACGCCTGGACGACCGATTACATCCATGTCCTGCCACCGGCCCCCGCCAGCCACCCGGTGCTGGAATGGGTGAAGGGCACCGCCCTTCGCCCCTATCTCGACGTGCTGGACGAGGCCGAGGCGGCGGATTTTCTCGCGGCCTATGGCGAGGCGCTTGTAGCCGCCTATCCGGCGGAAAGCGACGGAAGGGTGCTGTTTCCCTTCCGCCGCGTGTTCTTCGTCGCCAGCCGCCCAATGATCGGATGAACGGATACCGAAGGAGCCTCGCGGTGGGAACGCGCCCACGCCTGATCGAGGTCCCGGCCTTCGCCGGGACGACGAAGTGGTTTTCTTCGCGTCGCCCCGGCGGAGGCCGGGGCCTCGACACAACGAAGGCTCCGAGGCCAAGGTCCGCGTGGTGCCCGCCCTCGACGAGAGAGATTGCGCGTTTCGCTCACTCCGCCGCAGCGCGACGCATCAGGCCCGGCAGGCGGGCGATCACGGCCTCCGCTTCCGCGACCGTGCGGCGCACGATCTCGGCGGCGGGCAGGATGTCGTGGATCGCGCCCGAACCCTGCCCGGCGGCGAGGCAGGCCCGCTTCGCGTCGATACCCTCGGTGACGCCCATCAGGGTGAGATTGGCGCCGGCCTGGGCCGAGATCATGGCCTGCAGCGGAAAGGGCTGGATCTGGTCCGGCTTGCCGTCCCATTCCGCCGTGTAATCGTTGCGGATCGCGCGCAGGGTCTTGCCGGTGAAGCAACGGGTGATCACCGTGTCCTCGTCCCGGGCGGACAGGATCGCCTGCTTGTAACCCGGGGCGGCATTCGCCTCCTCGGAGGCGATGAAACGCGTGCCCATCCACACCCCGACCGCGCCGAAGGACAGGGCGGCGGCCAGGCCCCTGCCATCGACGATGGAACCCGCCGCGACCACCGGAATATCCAGCGCGTCGACCATCTGCGGGATCAGCGCCATGCCGGCGACCTTGCCGGTATGGCCGCCGCCCTCGGTCCCTTGCGCGATCACCGCGTCGCAGCCGGCGTCCTGGGCCTTGCGGCCGTGATTGACCGTGCCGCAGACCGCCATGACCTTGAGGCCGGCATCCTTCAGCTTCTTCATGATGGGCGCGGGCACGCCGAGGCCGGCGACGAAGGCGCTGGCGCCTTCGTCGATGATGATGTCGACGGCGGCGGTCAGGGTCTCGGGCAGTGCGGTCAGCAGGTCGACGGCGAAGGGCCGGTCGGTCAGCTGGCGGACTTTCCGCATTTCCTCGCGGATACGGTCCGCCGGCAGCGCCGCCATGCCGAGGCAGCCGTAACCGCCCGCGTTCGAGACGGCGGCGCAGACCTCGGCGAAGGCGACGCCGCCCATGCCGGCCAGCATCACCGGATGCTCGATACCGAGAAGATCACACAGGGGGGTGTGCAGGGTCATGGTGCCGCCCTCCCGTCACTCGCCGGCCCAGTTGGGCTTGCGCTTCTCGGCGAAGGCGCGGGGGCCTTCGCGGAAATTCCTCGACATGAACATGGCGCCGACGCTCGGATAATTGCCCAGCATCGCCGCTTCCAGCCCCGGCTGCTCGAGACCGCGCAGGGCGCTTTCCTTGGTGGCGCGGATGGACGAGGGGGCGCATTCGAGGATCAGCGCGGCCCAGCGCCGCGCCGCCGCCATCAATTCCGCCGCCGGCACCACCTCGTTGACGAAGCCGAGTTCCTTGCCTTCCTGCGCCGGCACCCGGCGCCCGGTCAGCAACATGCCCATGGCCGCCTTCAATCCGATCTGGCGCGGCAGGCGATGCATCCCGCCGGCAAGGGCGGCGAGGCCGACGCGCGGCTCCGGCAGGGCGAAGACGGCATTGTCCGAGGCGATGATGAGGTCGCAGGCGAGGGCGATCTCGAAACCGCCGCCCATGGCGTAGCCATTGACCGCGGCGATCACCGGCTTCACCAGGTCGAAACGGTTGGTCAGCCCGCCGAAGCCGGAGGGTGGCACTTCGATGGCGCCGCCCCTGGCCTGGAAGACGAGGTCGTTGCCGGTCGAGAAGGCGCGGTCGCCGGCCCCGGTGATGATCGCGACCCAAAGCTCGGGGTCGGCGGCGAAATCGTCGAAGGCGGCCGCCAGTTCGAAATTGGCCGCCGGATGGAGCGCGTTCATCACCTCGGGCCGATTGATGGTGACGACCAGCAGATGGTCTTCCCGTGTCACCGTGCAGAATTCGCCCATGGCATTCCTCTCCTCTTTTGTTGATTGAGGGGAAGAATGCATGGTTGACGCGCGCGTCACAACAGGCCCGGAACCGGGCCTGTCGGACGCGACGTCAGATGTGGATGCGGCCCTCGAGATAGAGCCGGCACTGGCCGGAAATCGCCACCCGGCTGCCCTGCGACTCGACCGAGAGGTAGCCGCCCCGGCTCGAGAGCTGGCGGGCTTCCAGCCGGTCGCGGCCCAGCCGCGCCGCCCAGAAAGGGGCGAGGCTGCAATGGGCGGAGCCGGTCACCGGGTCTTCGTCGATGCCCTGGGCGGGAGCGAACATGCGCGAGACGAAATCGACGCCGCTGTCCGGCGTGGCCTTCGCGGTGGCGATCACGGCGACCGGGGTCGAGGCTTTCAGGGCCTTGAAATCCGGCGCGAGGGCGAGGATATCGGCCGGTGTTTCGAACACCGCCATGAAGAAGCCGCCCGAGCGGTGGAATTCGCGCGGCGCCGCGCCCAGCGCCCCGGCGAAACCGGCGGGCAGGGCGGCGGGTTCGGCGCCGTGGGACGGGAAATCGAGAGTCAGGACATCGCCCGCCTTTGTCACCGCCAGCAGGCCGGATTGGGTATCGAATGTCACCGCCGGCAGATGCGGCCGCAGGATTGTCATGATGACAAAGGCGGTGGCCAGCGTGGCATGGCCGCACAGCGGCACTTCCACCGTCGGGGTGAACCAGCGCAAGGCGTAATGCCCCTCGATATCCGAGGGCACGACGAAAGCGGTTTCCGCCAGATTGTTGGCGGCGGCGATGGCGGCCAGGGTCTCGTCCGGCAGAAAGCGGTCGAGCGGCACCACGGCAGCCGGGTTGCCCTTGAAGGGCAGCCCGGCGCCGAAGGCTTCGACCTCGTAAATGTCGAGGCTCGTCATGGCTTTGCTCACGGTCTCCAGAACGGCTTGGCGGCTTCCGCTTCGAGATCGGCGCGGGACAGGCCGATGTCGCGCAGCATTCGATCGTCCATCTGGCGCATGTGATGTCGCTCCATGGCCCGGCGCTGCCAGGCGAGGAGGGCGATCACGACACGGGCAGCGAGGGTCCACACGGTCACGCGGCCGGCGGTCTCGTTCCGGGTCTCGACGGGCGACAGGGCGGGGGTTTTTGTCTCGATGCAATTGGTCATGGCGCCTCTCCTTTCAAGGCATTGTCTCTATAACTTGACAAAACAATCGTGACAACATAAATATTGTCCTCATGACAATAACCGCCGCCACCATCGCTCGCCTGTCGCCCCCCGCTCGTCGGGGGACTGATGCCTGGAACCCCAATCTCGCCGGTCACGACGGGCCGCTCTATCTCGCGATTGCGGACTCATTGGCGTCGGCGATCGCCGATGGCACCTTGCCGCCGGGCACGCGCCTGCCCACCCACCGCGACCTCGCGGTACGTCTCGGCGTCACCATCGGCACGATCACCAGGGCCTATGCCGAGGCGGCGCGCCGGGGCCTGACCGATGGCACCGTGGGGCGCGGCACCTTCGTGCGCGGGCGCGACCCGGTGC
>NZ_JBAQRT010000179.1:0-45658 GCF_049306435.1 Zavarzinia sp. | reverse complement strand
GCGCATCGCCGTGCACGGCCCGGGCCTGTCGTCGCCCGGCGGCGTGACCACGGTTTCGACCGATGCCCTCGCCCAGGCGGTGAATCTGAAGGCCGGGGGCTTCCTGCGGCTGGCCCGGGCGGTCGACGCGCGGCTCGAGGCGAATTCGCGCCTGGTCGCCATCGCCGGGCATTACGGGCTGGAGCCGACGTCCTATGCCGCCGCGCCCGGCGTCGCCAATGCCGCCCTCATCAATCTCTCGCGCCAGCTCAGCCTGGCGCTCGGCCCGCGCGGTATCACCGCCCATGCGATCGCCCCCGGGCCGGCCGATACCGAACGCCTTTGGCGGATCGCGGAAGCCGAGGCGACCCGCAAGGGCACGACGGCGGAAGCCATCATCGCCGACATGAAGAAAGATTCGTCGACCGGGACCCTGACCAGCCCGGACGAGGTCGCCTGGGCCGTCGCCCTGCTGCTGGCCCCCGAAGCCACGGCCATGACCGGCAGCACCCTGATGCTCGACGCCGGACGGAGGCGCGGCCTGCCGTAACCCCCCGAAACCAAACAACGACAACAATCATCCGTCGGGAGGCGGAGACCACCATGCCGATCATCCATTTCCATCTGGCGGAAGACACGGCCAGCGCGGATCAGGAACGCAGGCTGCTGATCGCGGCCTCGAGGCTCTATGCCGAGGTGCTGCAATGCCCGATGGACCGGGTGCGGGCCTTCGTCGTGCCCTATGCAAGGACGCGCTGCGCCGTCGCGGGCGTGATGCTGGATGACGGCGGCGCTGACGCCCCCTATTTCGAGTTCCTGGTGCTCGAAGGGCGCCCGCTCGAGACCCGCCAGCGCCTGCTGACCGGCTTCACCGATCTCGTCGCCGACATTCTCGGCGTCGAGAAAGGCCTGATCCGCGGCCATTGCAAGCGGGTCCAGCCCGAGGAATGGTGTATCGGTGGCCGCATGGCGCAGGACTTGCGCAAGGCGGACATCGAGAGGTTCAGCCAGGCCGGCACGGCATGAGCCGCCACCGCGTCACCATCGGCGAGACCGGCGAGTGCTTTCCCTGCGACGAGAGCCAGTCGGTCCTCGACGGCATGGTGCGGCTGGGCCGGCGCGGCATTCCCGCCGGCTGCCGGGGCGGCGGCTGCGGGGTCTGCAAGATCGAGGTCCTGGAAGGCACCTATGATCCCGAGGTGATGAGCCGCCAGCACGTCAGCGAGGAAGATCTTCGCTGCGGCAGGGTTCTCGCCTGCCGGATCCGGCCGCGATGCGACCTGACCGTCCGCGTCATCGGGAAAATGACCAAGGCCTGGTCGCTGCCCTGAGCGCGGCTTTTTCCTGAACCATCACGCCCCGCCCCCTTTCCGGGGCGGTTTTGCCTCGGGCGATGGCGCCGTGGCGGGGCGGGTCGCCGCGTCGCATCGACAGGAGCCCGGCCGGCCCCGGCGACAGTCAAAAAACAATCACGGACAAATCGCGACACCGACCGAATTACCGGGACTTGAGTATTTTCCGATACTTTCGCCGCGATCTCGCGCGGCATTACCATGTGCCCAATCTTGATAGAGCCAGTGAAGATACTGATACTGGCGATCAGTTCGATCACCTGTTCATAATAATTCCATTTTTGAAATGGGCTGAAAGCGGGAATGTCGTTTATTTTCCCTTGCTTCCAACCGTCATCGGAAAGAACGACCTCATGCTGATTCTCATCCTGGTCCTTCTGCTGGTCTTTGGCGGGGGCGGATATTATGGCTTCCGTCGTCAGTATTATGGCGGCCGGGGCTTCAGCCTGATCGGCATCTTGCTGCTCATCCTCATCGTCATCGCCTTGTTCGGCGCGCCTCGCATGGGCTACGGCTGGTAGACAACCAGGCGCCGGCATCCCTCGACACTCCACTCAGCAGGCCCGAAATCGCCTTCGTGGCGAAGCGGCCCTCATCAGTCAGGAAAGCCAATGACCAAAAGACACATCACCACCGCCCGCGCCGTCACCCTCGCCGTCATGCTGGCGGCGACGCCGCTGATTTCCGCCGGCATGACCTCGCCCGCGATCGCGGCGACCACCGAGGACCTCGATCGCGACAGCCTGCAGGCCCTGCAGGCGCTGTACAAGGTCAACCCGCTGGCCGAGACCCTGTCGCACAAGGCCAAGGCCATCCTGGTGTTCCCGAACATCGTCAAGGCCGGGCTCGTGTTCGGCGGCAGCTACGGTGAAGGCACCTTGCTGCGCGGCGGCAAGGTCACGGCCTATTACAATTCCGTCACCGGCTCCTGGGGGCTTCAGGCCGGCGCGCAGTCCTATTCCTACGTCGTGTTCCTGATGACGGAAAAAGCCGTCAGCTATGTCGACAAGTCGGATGGCTGGGAAATCGGCGTCGGCCCGACGGTCGTCGTCGTCGATGAAGGGGTGGCCAAGAACCTCTCGACCTCGACCCTGAAGGACGATGCCTATGCCTTCATCTTCGGCCAGCAGGGCCTGATGGCCGGCGTCAGCATCGAAGGCACCAAGATTTCCCGTATCAAGCGCTGACCCCTCGGACCCGACGCCGGAGCCAATGGGACAATGGGAGATACATCATGACGAAAATCCTGACAGCGGCAGCCCTGTTCCTGCCTCTCTGCCTGCTCGGCGCCTGTGGTGACACCACGGGCGACCGGGCCCTGAGCGGCGCCGGCATCGGCGCCGGTGTCGGCGCCGTTGGCGGCCTCCTCTTCAACGCGCCCCTCGAGGGCGCGCTGATCGGTGGTGCCGTCGGCGCGGGCACGGGCGCCCTGACCAACCGCAACCAGATCAATCTCGGCCGGCCGATCTGGCGCTAGCCGGCGGCCGGACCCGAAATCACGCCGGATCATGGAGGTTACAATGACATCATTTCCGAGGCGCTCCGCCGCGATCGCCGCCATCTTTGCCTTCGGCCTGCTGGCCGGCTGCGCCGATCAGGGCGAACCCGCCTCCATGACGACCTCGCCCGAGCTGGCCGGCGCCTGGTATCAGGTCTATTTCGACACCGGCAGCGTCGAGATCAATGAGCGCGGCAAGGATATCGTCGAGCGGGTGGCCTATATCGCCACCAACAACGCGGCGACCAGCGTCAACGTCATCGGCCGGACCGACCGTGTCGGCGAGCCGCCCGCCAATCTCGCGCTGTCGCGCCGCCGCGCCGATACCGTCCGCGATGCGCTGATCAGCGCGGGCGTGCCGGCCAATCGCATCGAAACGAGCTGGACCGGCGAGGGCAAGCAGGCCGTCGCCACCGCCAATCAGGTCGACGAGCCGCGCAACCGGGTGGTGGATATCACCATCGTCAAAAACACGCCTTGAGCCCCAAGGGGCGAAAGTCATGACCGAGAGCCCGCGCGCCAAGACCGACAACATGGCGACCGCGCTCGATCGCTGGACCGGCGAGGGCGGCGCGCCGGCCGCGCTCGCCGCCGGAGCCGCCGCGTCAGGCGATCACCATCTTTTGCTGCGTCTTGGCATCGCCACGCTGGAAGAATGGGACAGATTGCCCACGGACGTTCAGCGGGCGATTTTCCGCCGGGCCGCGGACGATCGCGGCGAAGCGCCGGCGACCATGCTGGAGCTTGCCCGCTTCCTGCACGACCGGGCGACCCGCCGGACCCCGGACACCCCCGTCACCGGAGAAGCGAACGGCTCGGCCAAACAAGCGTGAACGGCGACCCGGGGGTCCCCGCGCGGCGGCATCAGCGGCCGACCACGGATCGCCGCGCCCCGTTGAGCGCGAGGGTCAGGATGGCGCCGCCGGTGATCGTCCAGGCGGCGAAAATGCTCCAGACGCCGGTATCGATACCGGGCACATTCGGAAAACCGGGGCCATCCAGCCCGATGCAGATGCCGAGCACGACGCCGACGCAGGCGGCAAGCTCGAGCCGCCGCGTCCCCGAGCATCCCGCCGCCAGGGCTGGCGATGGAGCGAGCACGGACTCATGCCGCCGGATGTTCGACGGCGGGAAGACGCCGGGCGTCCTCGCCGGCATGGCGCTTGGCCGCCTCGTCACCGTGGAACAGGGCGCATTGCGCCTCGGTGCAGGCGCTGCCGGTGTCGCTGATCGCCAGCGCGATATCCGAGGCATCGCAACTCTCCATGGCTTGAAGATGAAGGCGGGCCGCGCGTTCGTGATGGATCGCCGCGCGGGCATGATGCGCCGAGACGCCAAGTCCGGCTTCCAGCGCCCCCGCCGCCTCGACGGCCTCGACCGAGGCCCTGGTGATCGGCCCCGACCCGGCGGTGGCGAGATCATCGTGATTCCGCCGGTAGTAGTCGGCGGCGTGGCTGCCCATGTCGATCCCCAGCAGGGCATGGCCATGGGCCAGGGAAGCCTGATGCGCGGCGTGGGCGAAATCCTTGCCGCTCTGAAAATGCCGGCCGGCCTCGTGATGGTGCGCCGCCGCCTGCTGATGGTAGAGCGACGCGGCGGCGTGCGCATCAAGCGCGGCGGAGCGGGCCGGATTGGGCTGGTGCTTCATCGCACCGGCACCGCGTGGGATTCGACGAACCAGAGTTGCTGATCGACACCGCTGGCGATCTGGGTGAAGAGATCGGCGGTGACGGCATCGCCGGCCGCGGCGGCAAGATCGATCGCCTCGCGCGCCGATTGGCCGAAGGCGGCGAGGGCGCCGGCAATCGCGAAGATATGCTCGCTCTCGTCCGCGATCCCGGGGGAATAGGGCACGAGGAAGGACTGCGCCGCCGCGATCTGGACCGTTCCGAGCGCCGTGCCGCCAAGGCCGGCGGCCCGTTCCGCGAGCCGGTCGGAAAAAGTCTCGACCTCGACCGAGACCCGGTCGAACAGTTCGTGAACGGCGATGAAGCCCGGCCCCCGGACGTTCCAATGCGCCTGCTTCACCTGGGCATGGAGATCGATCGCCGCCGCCAGATGCCGGTTCAGCAGTTCGATGGCTTGCAGCCGGATATCTTCGGGTAGCGTGTTGCGTGTTGGTCGCATGATGAGCACTCCACTGTCATGAGACGGAGGCAAGGCGGCGCTTGTTGGCGGTTGGCGCTTGGGGGCCTGGCATCGACGCCCTGGGTGTCCCGTGACCTGTCATTCCGAGGGTAAGAATTTCCGGTCACGGGACGGGGCCGCAGCGGTCCTCGGGCAAGGGAGGCCGCGACATGAATGAGGTGAAAAATGGGACCCCCGCCGTATCCGGCCGGGGCCCAAGTCGAGGGGATGGGATGCCGTTTCGATGGACATTCTGTGGCCGGGTTTCTTGCCTGGCTCATGTTCCATCATCCTAGGCCGCCCGGCCGGTCCTGCGCAGGCTCGGAAAATACTCAAAGTCCGGCGGATATCCTCCCTGAGTGGTGAGATCATGCTACGCTTGCGCATTATGAGCCGCGGGGATATCGGGCATGTCTGGCAACCACCCGCATCGTGACAGGACCGCCCGGGGGCAGGCCCGCCGCCGGGCGGCCATGCCTGTCTCGAACCCCGAAGCCGACATCCTGGTGGTCGGCATCGGCGCGTCGGCCGGCGGCCTGGAAGCCTGCCGGAAACTGCTCGACGCGCTGCCGGACAGCCCGGGCATGGGCATGGCCCTGATCCTGGTTCAGCACCTCGACCCCACCCATGACAGCATGTTGGTCGACCTGCTGGCCGCCTCCACCGCCATGCCGGTCCGTCAGGCGATCGACGGCATGAGGATTGAGAGCGATCACCTCTATGTCATTCCGCCCGGCACCTATCTCTCGGTCGGCGAAGGTCTCCTCCATCTCTCCCGCCCCCGGGCCCGCCATGGGGCGCGGATGCCCTTCGATTTCCTGCTGCAATCCCTGGCCACGGCCTATGGCGCCCGCGCCGCCTGCGTGATCCTGTCGGGCACCGGAGCCGATGGCAGCCTGGGGCTCGAGGCGGTCGGCAAGGCTGGCGGCCTCGTCATCGCCCAATCGCCTTCGGAGGCGGGTTACGACGGTATGCCGCGCAGCGCGATCGCGACCGGCGGCGTGGATCTCGTGCTGCCGATCGCCGAAATTCCCGCCGCGCTGGTCCGCCACGCGCGGGGCACGCCGCCCGCGGACCAGCCGATGAACCCGGAAGGTTGCCCGGATCGCATCATCGCCCTGCTCCGCCAGCGCACGCCCCATGATTTCACACTCTACAAGCCCGGCACGCTGCTGCGCCGGATCGAGCGACGCATGGGCCTTGCCGGCATCGCCCCGGACGGGGCCGATCGCTATTTCGAGCTGCTGAACAAGGACCCGGCCGAACTCGACCTGCTGGCCAAGGACCTTCTGATCAACGTCACCAGCTTCTTCCGCGACCCCAAGACCTTCGACATGCTGGCGACGCAGATCGTTCCGGAGCTGGTCCACCGCCAGCCGCCGGATCATGCGATCAGGATCTGGTGCGTCGGCTGCAGCACCGGCGAGGAGACCTATTCGCTGGTCATGCTCTTTCAGGAAGCGATCTCCAGCGCGCAACGCAACGTCAAGCTCCAGGTCTTTGCCTCGGATGTCGATGCCGACGCGGTCGCGGCGGCACGGGAGGGGTTCTATCCGGCCACCATCGCGGCCGAAGTCTCGGCCGCCCGCCTCGCCCGCTTCTTCACCCGGGAAGACCAGGGATACCGGGTCGCGCCGGAGCTGCGCGCCGCCGTGATCTTCACCGTGCAGGACGTGCTGGCCGATCCGCCCTTTTCCCGCATCGATCTGATTTCCTGCCGCAATCTCCTGATCTACCTGCGCCCCGAGGCCCAGGCCAAGGCTCTGTCGCTGTTCGATTTCGCCTTGCGGGACGGCGGCATCCTGCTGCTCGGCGGCGCCGAAACGGCGGGCGACGGCGACGGCCGCTTCGCGCTGATCTCGAAATCCGAACGGCTCTACCGCCATGTCGGCCGGGGCCGACCCGGCGACATCGCCTTTCCGGTCGCGACTTTCGCACGGGACCAGGGGCGTATCGGCCAGGGCCCGGCGACGTCGCGCCAGGCGATCCTGGCCGCGCTCTGCCAGCGCCTGGTGCTGGAGGCCCATGCCCCGGCGGCCGTGCTGATCAACGAGAAGCACGAATGCCTCTATTCCCTCGGGCCGACCGACAGATTTCTCCATGTCGCCCCCGGCACGCCATCGCACGACCTTCTGGTCATGGCCCGGCCCGAACTGCGCAACCAGCTTCGGACCGCGATCCAGCGCGCGGCCCTGGAAAAATCGCTGGTCCGGGTCGCCGCCGGCACGCGGAAGCCGGGCGGCCCGCCGCCTTTCAGCATCGAGGTCCAGCCGGTACTGAACAGCGGCGAAGCCCTGCTGCTGGTCTGCTTCGTCGAAACGCCGACCGCGTCGGCACAGATCACCGGGCCGATCACCCCCGCCGACGTTCCCCGCGTCGCCCAGCTCGAACAGGAACTGGAGACGGTACAGGCCGAATTGCATGGCGCCATCCGCAATCTCGAACTGTCCAGCGAGGAGCAGAAGGCGATCAACGAGGAAGCCCTGTCGGTCCAGGAGGAATATCAGTCGACCAACGAGGAATTGCTGACCTCGAAGGAAGAACTGCAGTCCCTGAACGAGGAACTGACCGCCCTGAACAGCCAGCTTCAGGAAACGCTGGAGCGGCAGCGCACCACGTCCAACGACATGCAGAATATCCTCTACAGCACCGACGTCGCGACCCTGTTCCTCGACGCGGCGCTGAATATCCGCTTCTTCACGCCGGCGACGAGGGCATTGTTCACCGTCATTCCCAGCGATGTCGGCCGCCCGCTGGGCGACCTCGCCTCCCTGGCGGACGACGCGGCGCTGCCCGGCGACGCCCGCGCCGTCCTCGAGACGCAAAAGCCGATCGAGCGCGAGATCGAGGCGCGCAACGGCGCCTGGTTCCTGCGCCGCATCCAGCCCTATCGCACCCAGGAGCAGGCGGCCGAAGGGGTGGTCATCACCTTTGTCGACATCACCGAACGCCGCCGCACCGCCGAGGCGCTGGATGCCGCCAAGCGCCAGGCCGAACTGGCGAATGTCGCGAAATCGCGCTTCCTCGCCGCGGCGAGCCACGACCTGCGCCAGCCCCTGCAATCGCTGGCCCTCATCCAGGGCCTGCTGGCCAAGGCCGTGACGGGAGACGACGCGAAGAGGCTCGTGACCCGGCTCGACGAGACGCTGGGCGCCATGTCCGGAATGCTGAACGCCCTTCTCGACATCAACCAGATCGAGGCCGGCACGGTTCAGGCCCATATCGTCACCTTCCGGGTCGCCGACCTGCTGGAGCGCCTGCGCGCCGAGTTCGCCTATCATGCCGCGGCCCGGGGCCTGTCGCTGCGTGTCGTTCCCTGCGGGCTTTCGATCCGCAGCGACCCCGGCCTTCTCGAACAGATGATCCGCAACCTGCTGTCCAACGCCCTGAAATACACGGCGAAAGGCAAGGTACTGCTGGGGTGCCGGCGACACGGCGACAGGCTCGCCATCGAGATCCGGGATACCGGGTCCGGTATCGCCGAGGATCAGCTTCAGGCGATCTTCGAGGAATATCATCAGGCCGGGGACACGGCGCGGGACCGTGGCCAGGGTCTTGGCCTTGGTCTTTCCATCGTCAGGCGCTTCGGCGACCTGCTCGGTCACCGGATCGAGGTCCGCTCGCGCCTGGGCAAGGGCTCGGCCTTCGCCATCTGGACCGAGCGGGATGACATGCCGCCATCACCCATCCCGGCCGCCGGGGACACGTTCGACGACGAGCGGCGCCATGCCACGATCCTGGTGATCGAGGATGACCCGGAACTGCGCGATCTGCTGCAGCAACTGCTCGGCGCGGAAGGCCACCGCACGATGGCGGCGGAAGACGGCACGGCGGCCCTCGACCTGGTGGTCCGGGGCGGGATCCGTCCGGATCTGATCCTCGCCGATTACAATCTGCCGGGCGACCTGGATGGCCTTCGCCTCGTGACACGCCTGCGCGAGAAATTTCGCCATGCGATCCCCGTCATCATGCTGACGGGCGACATCTCGACCGAAGCCCTGCGCGACATCGCGCTCGGGCACTGTGTCCAGTTGCACAAGCCGGTGTCCCTGCCGGGCCTGACCGCGGCGATCCAGCATCTGCTGTCCGATCAGCCGGTCCCCGCCCCGCCGCCGCCGCCCCATGCCCCGACGCCCGCCATCGCCCCGCCCACGCTCGTCCATATCGTCGACGACGACCGCCATATCCGGGAAGGCTTCCGCGCCCTGCTGGAGGCCGAGGGCATGAAGGTGGAAACCTACCCGAGCTGCGAGAGCTTTCTCGCGTCCTATCGGCCGGCGCCCGGCGCCTGCCTTCTGGTCGATGCCTATCTGCCGGGCATGAGCGGGATCGAGCTGCTGCGGCTGCTGCGGGCGACGGACCGGGCGCTGCCTTCGATCATGATCACCGGCAGCAGCGATGTGCCGACGGCGGTCGAGGCGATCCGGGCCGGGGCCTCCGATTTCATCGAAAAGCCCGTCAGTCGCGGCGAATTGCTGGCCGGCATCGAACGCGCCCTCGACGAGGCCCGGGATACGGGCAAGCGCCATGCCTTTCGGGCCGCCGCCGCCGAACATATCGCGGGCCTGACATCGCGCCAGCGCGAGATCATGGACCTCGTGCTGGCCGGCCACCCCAGCAAGAATATCGCCGCCGACCTCGGCCTCAGCCAGCGCACGGTCGAGAACCACCGCGCGGCGATCATGCGCCGGACGGGCGCCAAATCCCTGCCCGCCCTGGCCCGGCTGGCCCTCGCCGCCGGCGACGAGACCGACGCGACCTGATCCGCGGCGCCCGCGTCAACCCGGACGATCACGCGTCACCAAGAGGCCCAAGGCCCGCGCGTGAGTATTTTCCGAGTCTGCAGGCGCGAAGAGAATGCCCGCTATTCTGAATCCCAGGCGCCAGTTCGATCCGCGAGGGCGGATGCATCGCCGGCTCCCGCGCCATGACGGCTTGTCCCGATGCCCGGTCGATGATCGCCGGGGCGGGCACCGAACGGCGGGCGGGAATGTCCGCGATATCATGCAGATTACGCACCCTCGCCGATCCCTCCAAAGGAGTTCAAGGACATGAGTCTCGGTACCATCCTGCTGATCATCCTGTTGCTGTTCCTGGTCGGCGCCCTGCCGCGCTGGCCGCACAGCGCCAACTGGGGTTACGCCCCGAGCGGTGGCCTTGGTGTCGTCATCGTCATCATCATCGTTCTCATGCTGCTGGGACGGATCTAGGCGCGACGAACCTCGCCCTCCCTCCCCGCGCCTCCATTCGCCAAAGGTGACCAGATGTTCAAGAAGACCCTGCCGACGGCTCTCGTCCTCATCACCCTGCTGGGCGCCGCGCCGCTGATCGCGGCCTGCCACACCGTGGCCGGGGCCGGCGAGGACATTTCCCGGACCGGCGACGCCATCGGCAATTCCGCCAAGAAGAACACCCCCTGATCCCCCAACCCGAAGGAGTTCACCCATGAACAAAGACCGTATCGTCGGAGCGGCCAAACAGGTCCAAGGCTCGATCAAGGAAACCGTCGGCAAGGTTGTCGGCGACGCCAAGCTGCAGATCGACGGCAAGGCCGACAAGGCCGAGGGCAAGGTCCAGAACCTGGTCGGGGCGCTCAAGGACAGCGTGAAGCCCTGACACCGCCAGACATTCGATGAAAGGGGCGCCCCTCACCGGGCGCCCCTTGGCGTTTCCGCCCCCTCAGGCGGGAGGGCCGGCGGCATCGGCCCTGGCGGCGATGAACTGTGCCCGGGCCAGGCTGGCGAAGCGGCCGTTCGCCTTCACGAGGTCGTCGAAGGTCCCGGTCTCGACGATCCGTCCGGCTTCGAACACCAGGATGCGGGAAGCGTCCCGGATCGTGGACAGGCGATGGGCGATCACGAAGGTGGTGCGGTTGCGCATCACTTCATCGAGCGCCTTCATCACCTTGGCCTCCGTATCGGCATCGAGGGCGCTGGTCGCCTCGTCCAGGATCAGGATCGGCGGGTCCTTCAGCAGCGCCCGGGCGATCGACAGGCGCTGACGCTCGCCCCCCGAGAGCGAGCGGCCGCGCTCGCCGACAAGCCCCTCGAAGCCCTGGAACTTATGCTCGATGAAGGCCAGGGCCTGAGCCCCGGCGGCGGCGGCGCGCAGTTCCGCCTCGGTCGCGTCCGGCTTTCCGACGCGCAGGTTCTCGGCGATGGTGCGGTTGAACAGCAAGGCTTCCTGGAACACGACGCCGATATTCCGGTGCAGGGCTTCAAGCGTCAGGTGGCGGATGTCGACGCCATCGATCTCGATCACGCCGCTCTGGGGATCGAAAGCCCGGTCCAGCAAGGCGATGGCGGTCGATTTTCCCGCCCCCGTCGCGCCGACGAGGGCGATGGTCTCCCCCGGCAGGGCCTTGAAATTCAGCCCTTCGACCGCCGGTTGCTGGCCGTTGTAGGAAAAGCTGACATCCCTGAACTCCACGAGACCGACCAGTCGCCCGGGATCCACCGCATCCGGCAGGTCGCGGATCGCCGGCACCGTGTCGCAGACCTGGAAGAATTCGGCCAGCCTCGGCGCCTCGAGCACGACCCGGCTGACGAAGCTGACCGTCTGTTCCAGCCGGGCGATGATCAGGCTGGCGAAGGTCATGAAGGCGACCATCTCGCCGATCGTCGCCTGTCCCTCGATATGCAACAACGTGCCGAGGATGATGATGGCAAGCACGGTCAGCGTGGTGGAGGTCCGGGTCAGCACGACGGCCAGCGCCCACCACGACAGCACGGGCATCTGCGCCGCCAGCAGGCGGTTGACGATCCGGCGCAGATCCGTGACCTCGGCCTCCAGCCGCGCGAAGCTCTGGACCAGCGCGATATTGCCCAGCGTGTCGGCCGCCCTCTCGGCCAGATCGGCGTAATGGTGCTCCACCGAACCCTGCAGGCTTTCGGTCTTGCGCACGATGAGCGCCGTCAGCAGGCCGAAGAATATCGTGAGCACGATCAGCAGCAGCGCCAGTCGCCAGTTGATGACCAGCGAGACCGGCAGCAGGACGAGCAGCGAGACGAAGGACGACAGGTGATCGCGGAACAGCCCGACCCAAAGCCCCCAGAGCGAATCCGTGCCCTGCAGCATGACCTTCATCAGCCGGCCCGAATGGGTATTGCCATGATAGGACAGGGGCAGTTGCAGGACATGCTCGAAATAATCGGTCAGCACGGCCTGGCGGCGGCGATGGGCCAGGCGATCGGCGTGAAGCGCGATCAATGTCCCGCAGACGATGGTGAACAGGCCAAAGCCCGCCCAGGCGGCCAGAAGGGGCACCAGCTGCGGCCACAGGGGCGCCGCGGCGGGATTTTCCATCCCGGTCAGCCGGTCGATGATGCGGCCGAGCAGGACCGGCTCGGCGAATTGGGCCGATGCCAGGGCCACGTTCGCGAAGGCCAGGGCCCAGGCCAGGCGTCTCTCCCCGCCAAGCAGGGCGAGAACGCGGCCATAGAGACGAAGAATATCCATGCGAACCCCGATCGGGTGCTGAATGACGGGATGGGTCTTGGCAAGCGCGGCCTACTCCGGCGAAACCTGCCGCGGCTCGGGGGCCGGGGTCTTGAGACTGGTGCCGCCGACCAGATGGATGCCGGTTGCCCTGCCCGGACGCTCGACCTCGTCGAGCGCCAGCAGCAGGGAGGCCACCCGGTTGGCGGAAGCCGTCCATTCCGCCAGGCGGCCGTAACTGTCGGTGATCCAGTTGAAGGCGCCCTGCACCATGACGAAAGCCGCCGCAGCCTGGACAGCCTGGCCCAGGCTCATCGTATCCGCCAGATATTTCGGCATACACAACAGAAGACCGACAACGGGCGTTAGCAGACCATTCGTGTGGGTGACCAGGGTCATCCGCATCAATTGCCAGCAATAGGCCCGCCACCAGCGGATGACTTCGTCCAGCGCCGCCCTGATGGACCGCCTCTCGCCCCCCGAGACATCGGCGATGAGAGGTGCCTCGCCGGTCTGGCGAAGATGGGCGCCGACCGAGCGCAGATGGGCCTCGGCCCGCTTGCTCTCGGTGATCACCCGTGTCAGATGCCGGCCGATGATCATCATCGCCGCCGTCAGCACGACGGAGTAGATGACGACGGCGATCACGAGATAGCCCGGCAGCGTCATCCCGCCGGCCCCAAGCGGTAACGCGCCACCGACTTCCCACAGGACGCCGATGAAGGTAATGGCGGTCAGACAGGACGAGAACAGCCCGAGCACCAGGTCGATCGGCAGATCCGTCGCCACCCTGGCATCTTCCGCGATCCGGTATTCCGGCCCCTGGTGATCGCCGTTCATGAAGCGCAATCGCCGATGCCGGTCGTGTTCCAGCCAATAATCGTAGAGATGGTTGCTGAGCCAGGCGCGCCAGCGTCGCTGGGTCGTCATGCGGGCCCAGACGGAGACGATGGCCAGCACCAGGCTGCTGGCGCCGAGCGGGACAAAAAGCAGCGCCTGACGCCACAACTGATCGCCATCCTTGCGCTCGATCGCGTCGAAGAAATAGCGGTTCCAGAAGTTCAGGCCATAAAGAGTGAGCAACTGGAGCAGCATGACGGCGATCATCAGCGCGACCAGCAGCCACACGCGCCATGACGACGGTCCCCGCCAGAAACCCGCCGCGCTGTGCCAGAAGCGCTTGAGCAGCTGCTTCTGCCCCGGCGGCATCGGCCTTGATCGGGGGGTGTCCAGAGGCAACGCCCGCGCCTAGGCGCTAAAGCCCGAAGGGTCGCGATGGCACGGTGCCGGACAGCCCGCCCTGGGGCCATCGGTGGCGCTTCGCCCTTGTGTCATCTCGTCAATTCCCTCCGCCAAAGCCGCGAAAGGCACGGCACCGCCCCATCGCGCAAATTGCGACGGGACAATATCCTGGCCTTGCCATGGCGCGCGCGACAGCCTCGGAAATTACTCACCCGGGCAACTCGCGCCCGCCCGACCGGAACGATCGCGTCCCGGCGCGGCGAAGGCGGGCTTGCCCGGGATCAGCCGAAATGGACCAGTTCCGGCAAGGGGCGCGCCGCCAGTTCGTCGGCCTCTTCCCTCGCGATGCCCAGCGACCGGAGCACCATGGCCGCGACATCGGTGCCGGCATCCCGCCAGGTGCGCAGACCTTCCAGCACCAGAACGATCCCGGCCAGGGTCGAGCCGGAAATGACCGCGAGCGCGGCCGACACCCGCCCCTCGGCGAGGTCGTAGCGGCCGCTTTCGATGCCGCGCGCCAAATCCTGCGCCGGCGGCCCCGTCCAGATTTCCCGGACCGCCTTGTTGGTCATGGCGAACTGGACCAGGAAGCGGCCCCAATAGGGCTCTTCATGGGCGCGGCGGATATAGAGCCGAATGCCGATGGCAAGACGCAGCGCCGGATCCTCGACCCCGCGATAGCTCTCCACCACCTGCTGGTCCATTTCCTCGGCCAGTTGCAGGGCGATGGTTTCGAACAGCAGCTCGGGCGATCGCACATTCTTGTAGATCGTGCCCCTGACGACACCGGCGGCGGCGGCCAACTCGCTGATCGTCACGTCGGCCGTGCCTTTCTCGGCGAACAGCTCCAGCGCGGCCTTCCGGATGCGCTTCTGCGCGGCACTCACCCTCACTGAACACACCCGTTCTATCTGGACAGCGGCGTGCACAGCATGGGTGCGCGTGTCGCCCGCCGTCAAGGGTGACGGGCGGACATAAATACTCTTGTTTGAACAGTTATGTTCATTTAAATAATTATTCGTTCGATAGAAACGGGAACGCCCCGGGACTTCGCGACACGGCCGCGATGTCGACCGGGAAGCGGGCCGGCAGGCAGGCACAAGAGAAACCTGGAGGAAAAAGGCAGTGACAGCGCAACGGACGGAACCCACTTCGCGGCATGTGAGCTTCGGCAATCGCAAGATCTTCATCAGCGAGGCCGGCACGGGTTATCCGGTCGTGCTGCTGCATGGCGGCGGCCCCGGCGCCTCGGGGCTTTCGAACTATTCCCGCAATATCGACGCGCTCGCCCGGCATTTCCGGGTGATCGTGCCGGACATGCAGGGTTACGGCCGGTCGACCAAGGGGGTGAACCGGCAGGACCCCTTCGGCGATCTCGCCGATGTCATGCTGGGCCTGCTCGACGCTCTGGACATCCCGCGCGCGCATTTCGTCGGCAATTCGCTGGGCGGCGCCTGCGCGCTTCGTCTCGCGCTCGACCGGCCGGACCGGGTCTCGGCCCTGGTGCTGATGGGGCCGGGCGGCATCAACACGACCCGTGCCCTGCCAACGGCGGGCCTTGGCAAACTGCTCGACTATTACGGCGGCACGGGCCCGAGCCTCGAGAAGCTGCGCAGCTTCATTCGCGAATATCTGGTCCATGACGGCGCGGCGGTGCCCGAGGACATGATCCGCCAGCGTTACGAGGCGAGCATCGATCCCGACGTGGTCGCGGCCCCGCCCCTGCGCCGCCCCCCCAGCCTCGCCGCCGCCCTCCGCATGGATTTCACCCGCGATCGGCGCCTCGCCAAATGTACCATTCCGACGCTCGTGCTGTGGGGCACCGCGGACAAGGTCAACCGGCCGAGCGGCGGCAAGGCCCTGCAATCGCGCATGCCCAATTGCGATCTCTATCTCTTCGCCAACACGGGCCATTGGGTGCAATGGGAGCGGGCGGAAGAATTCAACGCGGCGACCACCGCCTTCCTGCGCCAGCAAAGCCCGGAGGGGGCACGGCGATGAGCGACGAAACCGATCTCTTCGGCGCGGCGCGCATGGGTTACGTCGTCGTCGAATCCGACCGGCTCCACGACTGGCGGCGCTTCCTGAAGCAGGGCCTCGGCCTGCACGAGGCGCTGGCGGACGAAAGCACCCTCGCCTTTCGCATGGATGACCACGAGCGCCGCCTCATGATCCGCAAGGGGCCGGCCGAGGATGTCGTCGCCACGGGCTGGCAATTGCGCGACCAGGCCGCGCTCGACATCGTGCTCCGCCGCCTCTCGGACCGGGACATCGCGGTCGAGACCGGCAGCGCCGAGGAGGCTGCGTTTCGGGGGGTGGCCGGCTTTGTCCGCCTGACGGGACCGAAGGCCATGGCCATCGAACTCTTCACCGAGGCCCGGACGACCGCCGCGCCCCTGAACATGCTGGCCAGCGGCTTCGTCACCGGCGACAGCGGCATGGGACATCTGGCGATCACATCGAGACGGCCGGAGAAAATGCTGCGCTTCTGGCAGGAAATCTTCGACGCCCGCCTCAGCGACCGCATTCACCAGCCCCTGTCGGGGGTCATGCTGGACATCGACTTCCTCCGGCTCAACGAGCGCCATCACACGATCGCGATCGCCGCGACGCGCGGCCTGCACCTCGACCCCATCCGCACCAGGGTCCAGCATGTGAACATGCTGGTCCCGACGCTCGACGACCTCACCGGAGCTTTCGAGCGCCTGTGCGATCTCGGCTACGAGATGGCTCATGAAATCGGCCAGCATCCGAATGACCGCGAAGTTTCCTTCTATGTCGTCTCCCCGTCCGGCTTCGAACTGGAACTCGGCTGGAACGCGCTGACGGTCGACGAAGCGGCCTGGCGACCAACGTCCTACAACGCGATCAGCGTCTGGGGCCACCGGCCGCGCAGGAACTCCCGGCTCGATCGACTGGCCATCAATGCCGGCAACTTCCGCCGGGGTCTGCGCTCGCTCCTCCATCCCGAATACAGCCCTCTGTGACAGGTCCCGCCATGAGCCAGCGCCACGCGCCGCCCTTCGCGGCGGATGTCATCATCACCGGGCTGGGGCCGACCGGCCTCGTCCTTGCCCATGTGCTCGGCAAACGCGGACACAAGGTCGTCGTGATCGAACGGGAACCCGTCTTCTACGGCAACGCCCGCGCCGTCTATACCGACGACGAATGCCTGCGCATCTTCCAGTCGATCGACCTCGCGGACGAGGTCTCGGCCCGTATGATGCCCGAAACCCCGGTGCAATTCGTGCGCAAGGACGGCCGCGTGCTGGGCCAATACCGGCCCTTGAAGCGGATCTTCGGCTGGCCGGTGGTGAATTTCTTCTATCAGCCCTATCTCGAGACTCAGCTGTCCGACCTGCTCGCCCGCTACCCGAATGTCGAGGTCTGGCGCGGGCGCGAACTCGTCGACTTCACCCAGGACGCGGACGGCGTGACCGCGTCCCATCGGGCGACCCAGGATGTCCGCTTCGGCGACGCGACGGACGCCCGGGTCAGTCGCGATATCGCGGAGGATGTCCAGACGCTTCGGGCCCGCTACCTCGTCGGCGCCGATGGCGGGCGCAGCGTCGTGCGCAGCCGGCTCGGCATCGAGATGACGGGCCGCAATTTCCCCGAACCCTGGCTGGTCGTCGATCTCGTCCGAAAGCCCGGGCATGACGGCCTGCGCCACCTCCCCTACTTCAATTTCGTGGTCAATCCGCGAATGCCGGTGGTCAGCTGCGTGCAACCGGATGGTTTCCACCGCTTCGAATTCATGCTGATGCCCGGCATGACCAGGGAGTGGATGGAAAAGCCGGAAACCGTTCGGCAACTCCTGTCCGACTATGTCGATCCCGACCATTTCGAGATCAAGCGGAAGCTGGTCTATACGTTCAATGCCCTGATCGCCCGGGACTGGCGTCGGGGCCGCGTCCTGCTGGCCGGCGACGCCGCCCATATGACACCCCAGTTCATGGGCCAGGGCGCGAGTTCAGGCATCCGCGATGCCAGCAACCTCGGCTGGAAGCTGAGCGGCGTGCTCGACGGCCTGTTCGGCGATGCCATTCTCGACAGCTATGGCCGCGAGCGCCACGGCCATGCCAAGGCGATGATCGACATCTCGGTCCTGATGAAGGACCTCGTTTCCATGACCAACCCGATCGGCACGCTGCTGCGCGATGCCCTGCTGCGCATCACGCAGTTGGTCCCGCCGATGCGGCGCTGGTTCGAGGAGGGCGGCTTCAAGCCGATGCCCGTCTATGACCGGGGACACTATCTCGGCCTGCCGCGTCGGCGCCGCGACGGACCCGAGGGCGCCCTGGCGCCCCAGCCCGAAGTCCGCCTGATCGACGGCCGCCGGGTACGGCTCGACAGCATGTTGGGCGACGGCTTCGCCCTGATCGGCCTGAACTGCGACCCGCGCGACGGCCTCGCGGCCGGGCAGCTTGAAGGCCTCGCCCGCCTCGGCACCCGCTTCGTCACCCTCTACGGCTACGCCGGTCGGCCCCAGGGCTTGAAGGACGTGGCGCGGTCGGGCGCGCCCGACCTGCCGGAAGTCGAGGATATCGGCGACCTGATGGTGGGCTGGTTCCGCAAGGCCGGTTTCCGCGACAAGGGCGTGGCGATCCTGCGCCCCGATCGCTTCGCCTTCGGCCTTACCGCCGCCGGCCGGACCGGCCCCGCGGTCGACGAATTGTTCCGGCAACTGGCGATGCGGCCGGCCGAGGCCGGGTCCATCGCCGCCTGAAAGCAGGAGACGAACGAAATGACCGAGATAGCGGGCGCCGATCCCGAAGCCGTGGCGCGGCGGCTGCGCGAAGCCTATGCCGCCGGCCCCATTCCGCCCTTGCGTGACGGGTTGGATGCGACCGACGCCGAAGCCGCCTATCGCATCCAGTCGATCAATACCCGATACTGGCGGGATCGGGGACGGCGCGTCATCGGGCGCAAGATCGGTCTCACGGCGAAGGCGGTTCAGGCCCAACTCGGCGTCGACCAGCCCGATTTCGGCATCCTCTTCGCGGACATGGCGATCGAGGATGGCGGCATCCTGATGCCGACAGCGGTGATCCAGCCCAAGGCGGAAGCCGAAGTCGCCCTGGTGCTGGAGCGCGACATCGACAATCCGGCCGCCACGGTGACTGACGTGATCCGGGCCACCGCCTGCGCCCTGCCCGCGATCGAAATCGTCGACAGCCGCATCGCCGACTGGAAGATCACCTTCGCCGACACGGTCGCGGACAATGGCTCATCCGCCTTCTTCGTGCTCGGACGGACCCCCAGGACACTGGCCGGCCTCGACCTGCGGACCTGCGGCATGGTGCTGGAAGTCGATGGCCGGATCGCGTCCCTCGGCGCTGGCGCCGCCTGCCTCGGCCATCCGCTGACCGCCGCCGCCTGGCTGGCCCGCGCGCTTTCGGCGACGGAGGATCACCTGAAGGCCGGTGACATCATCCTGACCGGCGCCCTTGGCCCGATGGTGCCCATCAAGCCTGGCGATCGCATCGCCACGAGCATCGGCGGCCTCGGCCACTGCGCCTTCGATTTCGCCCCGACGGGAGGATGACGGCCCGGCTAGTCGCGCAGCCGTTCGATATCGAGGAAGCGAGCCATGTCGAGGCCGAGGATCGACCAGTCGGCCGTCATGGTGATGCGGTTGTAACGCTTGCCGATCACATTCCACAGCACGTAGTTGCGGGCCATCCACAACCCGCTCTTCGGATCGAAATCCAGGGCGTCGTCCAGCACCCGCCACAGGTTGCCGCGCTGGTCGTACATTTCCTGATACTGGGCGTAGTGGAATTCCTTGTCGATATAGAGCCGGCGCCGGCCATAGACGTAATTGCCGGTCTTGTCGGTGACGTCGAGGATCCACACCGGCCGCAACTCGAGATCGATCGTGTCGAGTTCGCATTCGTTCGACGCATATTGCGCCGGATCATAGGCATGGCCCACCTCGGGCTGCGACAGGACGAAGCCCTCGCCCACGATGTTGAAATCGAACTTGCGCGGATCGGGTTTCAGCCAGGACTGGCGCCACTCGTCCCAGGTCGCCTCGATGCCCGGAGTCATCGGGTCCTGGGTGTCCGAGCCGCCGAGGATGCGCGTCCGCTTCATGGTCGGGACATAGCCCCGGAAATCGTCCGGTTTGTCGGCCGAGGCAAAACGGCGCCGCGTCGCGGCGAGACCCTTGATGTCGCGAGGCGAGAGGAAGACGATCGAGCCCGCCTCGACCGTGTCGTCCTCGCCCCGGACCCCGCCGAGCGGCGCGGCATCGACCCGGCCATGCATCTTCTGCCACCAGAGATGCATCACGTAACGCCGCTCCACCCTGTTGTCCGGCAGGCAGGAGGCGAGTTCCATCGGCTTCAGCGCGGCATTGTCGTTGCCGACACCGCGCGAGAGGAAGGCCCAATAGAGTTCGAGGCCATTGTTCGGCTTGATGAAAGGCAGGCCCGCCTCGGTCAGCATGGCGAAATTGCCCTGAGCATCGAGCAACTCGCCCTTGGGGCTGATGGTGAAGCTGGCGTTCTTCCTCGTCGCCTCCAGCCGGGCCCGCGACATCGTGTAGGGCGTCGTCGGCACGATACGGATGCGGTGCCAGCGGAACCAGTCGCCCGACACCAGCCGGTCATGGCTGGGACCGGGCAGGTAATCCTTCAGCCAGGGGTATTTGCCCGCGGACTCGGCCGTGATCTCGAGTCCCGGCTTCAATTCGGGCGGCAATTTGGCGGCGGCGACCAGGCTGCGCGCCGAATAGCCGCGGTAAGCCTCCCAATCCTTCGCCAGCTGGACCGCCGCCGGATCGGCAAGCATGTCGGCGAATTGCTTGTGCCCGGTGAAGCCGGTCTTGGCGGCCAGGGCCTGCCATTCGTCGACCCAGTCGGCGGCCGCCGCCGGCAGGGCGAGGGCCGTCAGGACCCCGGCCAGGGTGAGCAGTCGGCGAAACCTGATCATGCGTCACCCGAGAGGAAATTATCGACGAGAGCGTTGAACCGCGCGGCATGTTCGATCTGGGTCCAGTGACCGCAGCGGCCGAACATATGAAGCTCCGCCCGGGGCAGCAGCTGGAACAGGCGAAGGGCGTTGGCGGGCGGGATCACCCGGTCCTCGCGCCCATGCAGGATCAGCGCCGGCTTGTCGATCGCGGCGATTTCCGCCTCGTCGGTCGCGAGGGCCGAGACCCAGCGCTGGCGCGGGGCAGGAAACAGCGCGGCGAAGCGCTCGTGCACCCCGGGGCGGATGCTGGCTTCATAGCGAAGGCGCACCAATTCCTCGGTCGCGCGGGCGGGATCGAAGGAAAAGATCCCGATCAGCTCGCGCATGGTCTCGATCGAGGGTTGATAGCCCCAGACCCTGTCCAGTCCCTCGGTCAGCTGGAATTCGACCCCCGCCGCGCCCATCAGGACGAGGCGGCGGACCCGCTCGGGCGCATAGGCCGCCAGCGCGAGCGCCAGGGCACCACCGAAGGAATTGCCGACGACATCGACCGGCCCGAGATTCAAGCCCTCGATGAAACCGGTCAGGTGGCGGAGGCACCGTGCCATGGAGAACTCGGGACCGGCGGGGGTTTCGGTATAGCCGAAGCCGATCATGTCCGGCGCCAGCACACGCCGGTTGGCCGACAGCGGCCCCATGTTGAGCCGCCAGTTGGCGAAAGCCGAGACCCCGGGACCGGAGCCATGGATCAGCAGGACAGGCTGCCCCTGACCCAGGTCGTGGTAGTTGGTGGCGATACCATCGACCACGATGCGCCGGCCGATTTCCGGGTTCGTTTCCATGTTTTTTTTGGGCCTCAGAAGAAGCGGTCGTAGTGGATCTGGTTGAAAGGCACCTTCAGGTCGATCATCAGCAGGCGTTGCAGGGCCTCGGCCATGGGCGGCGGCCCGGCGAAATAGATTTCGGCCTCGCGCAGGGCCTCGCCGAAATGCCGGCCGACGACCTCGTGGACGAAACCGCTCAGGCCAGTCCATCCCGCGCTGAGGGGATCGTCGAGGCTGGAGATCACCGGGTGGTAACGCAGCGTATCGCCAAAGCCCGGCAGGCCGGCCAGATGCGCCTCGCCGCAGACATCGGCCGCCGTGCGCCCGCCATAGAAGAAATCGAGCTTGCGGGCCGGATCGGCGCCGACCGCCCGGGCGATCGAGACCATGGGCGCGAGCCCCGAGCCACCGGCGACGCAGACGACGGGACGGGCCGAGTCCGCGACCAGATGGGCGAGGCCATAAGGCCCGTCGATGCCGATCTCCGCCCCCGGCGCCATGTCGAACAGCGCATTGCTGACCTTGCCGCCCGGCACGCGCTTGATCTGGAAATCCCAATAGCCTTCGGCATTGGGCAGGTTCGACATGGAATAGCAGCGGCGCAAGCCTTCGGCGGTGCGCAGGATGGCGTATTGGCCGGGGATGAATTCCGCCGCCTTCTCGCCACGGAAACGGAATTCACGGATGTCGCGGGTCAGGTCCCGCACCCCGGCGAGTTCCAGCCGCGTAATCCGGGGCATCACCTTCGGGGCACAGGCCGCGTCGAGCCCGACCTTGATCGTGACATCGCCGCAGGCGCGGGTCTGGCAGGCCAGCTGCAGGCCCTTGCGCCGGTCACGCGGCGAAAGGCCGGGGGCGTCGGGCCACAGGCTTTCGGTCTCGCCCGACAGGACCTGGATGCGGCAGGAGCCGCAGCCGCCGGACGAGCATTCGTAAGGCAGGCCAAGGCCACCGCGCAGCGCCGCCTGCAGGATCGAGGCATCCCCGATCCCCTGCACGAAGGTGCCGCCGCCTTCGACGGTCACGATGGGGGCGCGATCGTCCACGACGCCGCCCTGCTGCGCGGCCGACGCCGCCGTCATGGTGATTCAGCCTTGGAGACTCCGGCGACGCCGAAGTGAGCCGCCGGCACTTCCCAGATGATCACGCGGACGGCGGCGCGCGGCACGCCGGTCGCCCGCTCCGCCGCGTCGGTCAATTCCTTGATCAGGGCGCGCTTGGTCTCGGGCGTGCGGCCTTCGATCAGCGTGACATTGATGATGGGCATTTCATTCCCCCACGGTGATGGCGATGCGGCCGAGACCTTCGATCTGGGTCTCGACATATTCGCCGACGCTGAGCGCATGGGCGGCGGTGATCCCGCCCGCCATGACGATGTCGCCCGGCTCCAGGCTCTCGCCCCATTGCGCGACCATGCGGGCCGCCGCGACGAGGGAGCGCACCGGATTGCCGAGCAGGGCGGCGGTCGAGCCGATCTGGCGCGGCATGCCGTCGACCGACAGGACGACGCCGAGGTTGGACAGGTCCAGCCGGGGCGAGGTGAAACTGCCGATGACGAGCCCCGAGGACGAGGAATTGTCGGCGATCACATCCGGCAGGGCGAAGCGGAAGGCCTGGTAGCGGCTATCGATGATTTCCATCGCCGGCGCCACGCCCTCGACCGCGGCCATGGCTTCGAGCGCCGTCACCTTGCCCGACAGGCGCCGGCCCATCAGGAACACGACCTCGGGTTCGGCGCGCGGATGGACATAGCGCTTGCGGGACAGGGAAGCCCCCTCCTCCAGCACCATGGCATCGGTCAGCCGGCCCCAGATCACTTCGTCGACGCCGACCTGCTGCATCTTGGCCCGGCTGGTCAGGCCCATCTTCACGCCGATGCGGCGCTCGCCGCGTTCCAGCCGGCGGCGGATCGACAGGGTCTGGATCGCATAGGCATCGTCGATGCCGAGATCGGGCAGGTCATTGGTCAGCTGCGGGATCGCGGTCGCGCTGCGCGCCGCCTCGTCGACCCGGGCGGCCAGTTCATGCAGGGCCGTCATCTCAGGCCTCCCCCTCGAAACGGCAACGGACAGCGCCGAGGCCGGAAATGCGCAATTCGACGACATCGCCGCCCTTGACCGGCGTCAGCGGGCCAAGCGCGCCCGACATGATGGTGTCGCCCTTCTTCAGCGGGCGGCCGACCTCGACCATCTTGCGGGCCAGCCACAGGGTAGCGACCAGCGGATTGCCGAGGCAGGCGACGCCTGCGCCGGTCGCGACCGGCTCGCCCCGGCACGACATGACCATGCCGCAGAGCACGGGATCGAAGGCCGACAGCGGCCGGGGCTGGCTGCCGAGGACATAGAGGCCGGAGGAGGCGTTGTCGGCCACCGTATCGACGATCTTGATGTTCCAGTCGGCGATGCGGCTGCCGACGACCTCGATCGCGGCGACGGCATATTCGATGGAATGCATGACATCGGCGAGGGTGAGATGATCGCTGTCGAGATCATCGCCGAGATAGAAGGCGATTTCGCCTTCCACCTTGGGCTGGCTGACGCGGGAGACCGGAATGGTCTCGCCGTCGCCGAAGGCCATGTCGGCGAACAACATGCCGTAATCCGGCTGGTCCAGCCCCAGCATGGACTGGACGGCCTTGGAGGTCGCGCCGATCTTGCGCCCGACGAGGCGGCGGCCCGCCGCGATCCAGTGCCTGGTGTTCGCTTCCTGGATGGCATAGGCCGTGGCCGCGTCCGCATTGGCCACCCGATCGCGCAAGGGGGCGATCGGCTTGCCGGTCTCGACCGCCGTGCGCAGCAGTTCCGCTGCCTGCTCGACGCTGAGAAGTTGCTCTGTCACGTCCCCGGCTCCTTACAGCTTCACGCAGACATTGGAGAGTTCGGTATAGAATTCGAGGCTGTGCACGCCGCCCTCGCGGCCGATGCCCGAGCGCTTGGAGCCGCCGAAGGGCGTGCGCAGGTCGCGCAGGAACCAGGAATTCACCCAGACGAGGCCCGTTTCCATCTGCGCCGCGACGCGATGCGCCCGGCTGGAATTCTCGGTCCAGATCGAGCAGGCGAGGCCGTATTCCGTGTCGTTCGCCCGCGCGATCACCTCGTCCTCGCCATCGAAGGGCGAGATGTGGCAGCACGGACCGAAGATTTCCTCGCGCATGATCGCGCTGTCGTCGGACAGGCCGGTCCAGATCGTCGGCTGCACCCAGGCGCCTTCGGACAATTCGGCCGGCACCTGCGGCACGCCGCCGCCAGTGACGACAGTCGCCCCCAGCTCCCGCGCCCTGGCGTAATAGGACAGGACCTTCGACTGATGCTCGCGCGAGACCAACGGCCCCATGTTCGCCGCCGCGTTGTCGGGCGTGCCGACGACCAGGGCTTCCGCCCCCGCCTTCAGCCGCGCGACGAATTCGTCGAACACCGGACGTTCCACGAAGACCCGCTCGGTGCCGAGGCAGACCTGGCCGCAATTGGCGAAGACCGAACGCATGGTGCCTTCGATCGCCTTGTCGAGATCGGCGTCGGCGAAGACGATCGCCGGATTCTTGCCGCCGAGTTCGAGCGAGACCGGACGGATGAAGCCCGCGCCCGCCTTCATGATGGCCGCGCCCGTGCGGGTCTCGCCGGTGAAGGTGACGGCGTTGACATCGGGATTGCTGGTGAGGAATTCACCTGCGCTGTCGGGGCCGAAGCCGTGAACGACATTGTAGACGCCGGGCGGAACGCCGGCTTCGTTCATCACCTCGCCAAGGAGAGCGGCGGTCGAGGGCGTCTCTTCCGACGGCTTGACGACGACCGTGTTGCCGCAGGCGAGGGCCGGGCCGACCTTCCAGGTCATCAGGAGAAGCGGCAGGTTCCACGGGCAGATGACGCCGATCACGCCCTTGGGACGGCGCAGGGCATAGTTGACGGCGCCCTTGCCGTCCGGCGTGTCGAGAACGAAGCTCTCGGTCGGGACATTCTTCACGAGATCGGCGAAGATCTTGAAGTTGGCGGCGCCGCGCGGGATGTCGATATGGCTCGCCAGGCTCTTGGGCTTGCCCGTGTCCCGGCATTCCGCTTCGAGGAATTCGTCGAAGCGGCGGGTGATGCCGTCGGCCACCTTGTGCAGGATGGCGGCGCGTTCATGCACCGTCATCTTGCCCCAGGGACCGCGCAGCGCCTTGCGGGCCGCCGCCACCGCGGCATCGACCTCGTCCCGGCCCGCCTCCGCCACCAGGGCGAAGACGGCATTGTCGCAAGGATTGCGCTTTTCGAACCAGTCGCGACCCTCGCGATAGGCACCGTCGATGAAATTCAGGATCTTTGCCGTGCTCATGGATACACCCGATCAGGTCACAACCGTCATGAAGCGGTCGTTCAATGCGCGTTCGTAATAGAAGATGGCCTTGCCGACTTCGTCCGTCGTCCAGGTCCGCACCGGATGGTCCGGATAGAACTGGTAGCCGCCCGAGAAGACTTCGTTCCGGTTGCCCGAGGGATCGAAGAAATAGATGGTCTGGCCGCGCGTGATGCCGTGGCGGGTCGGACCGATGTCGACTGACATATTGTAACGGCTCATGATATCCGCCGCGTGGCCGATATCATTCCAGCTTTCCAGCAGGAAGGAGATGTGGTGCAGCTTGCCCTTCTCCTCGTGCCGGACGATCGCGATGTCATGCGCCTTGATGCTGCAGGACAGGAAGGTGGCGATGACCGTGCCGTCCGGCGCCACCACCTGTTCGGTGGTCGTGAAGCCGAGCACGTCGATGAAGAGCTTCTTCATGCCGTCCAGATCGTCGCCATAGAGCAGGCAATGGTCGAAGCGCAGCGCCCGCATCCCGCGCGGTTCCGCGTGCCAAAGCTCGGGATTGTTCACCATGGGGCCGGTCGGATCGAGGCCGATGGTCGCGTAAAGCTCGATCCGGTGGCCGGTCGGCGAGACGAACGACAGCCGGCGACCGACCGACGGCATATCGCCCGGCGGGATCTCGTCGACCGTGACGCCGGCGTTGATCAGCTTTTCGTGGAGGATGTCGAGATCTTCCTCGGACGCGACCTTGAAGGCCAGGAAATCGAGGCCCGGCTCGTCGGCTTCGCGCAGAATGATCGAGTGATGGTCGAACTCGTCATAGGCCTTCAGGAAGACGCGGCCGTCGTTGCCCTCGGTGACCACGTCGAGACCGATACGGTCCCGGTAGTGCACGAGCGCGGCCTTCATGTCGAGTACGCGCACCTGGACATATCCAGGTCGCAGGACACCAGAAATCGCCATAGTCTACCTCCCGTTCTGCCCCTGGGGGCGTTCTTGTTTCGCGGCCTCGCGGTCCATCTCGCACGCCAGCCGGACCTTCAGGTCCGATTGGGGATAGATCCGGCAGGCCAGGGCGAGGCCCCCGGCGCATTGCCCCGGCGGCACATGCCGGCAGCTCATGGGACCCGTCCTGAAAGCCCCCTGCGTCACCCGAACGAGACAGCGCCCGCAGCCGCCGTTGCGGCAGCCGACAGGGATCGCGCGCCGGCCCTGGCGTTCCATGGCCTGCAGCAACCCCTCGGATTCCGGGCACCGGAAGGTGCTGCCGCAATCCTCGATCTCGATCGTGTGATGAACCGTCATCGATTACATCCTCTGCGACAGCGGACTGCGCTGGGGTGCCTTGTCGTCCGCCTTGGTGAGGAAACTCTCGGTATGGATGTCGCGGTCGAACAGTCGGCCCTTCATCAGGGCGCGAATGCCGGCATCGATCATCGGCGGCGGCCCGCACAGATAGGCCTTGTGCCCCCGGAAGGCGCCGTCGAACAGGCGCACGGCCGCTTCGTGGACGAAGCCGGTCTCGCCGGTCCAGCCGTCAGCCGGCTGCGGGTCCGAGAGCACGGGGACATAGGTGAAATTGTCGTGTTTCTCGGCCAGCACCTTGAACAGGTCGTCGTAATAGAGATCCTGCCGCTGGCGGACACCATGGAACAGCGTGATCTTCTGGCTGAAACCCCGGGCCAGCAGATCCTCGACCATCGACTTCGGGCTGGAGAGTCCCGAGCCCCCGGCGATGAAGATCATGGGCAGCGGCGAGGATTCCCGGACATAGAAGCGGCCATAGGGACCCGAAAGCGGCAGGCGGTCGCCCACCGCCAGCTTCTCGTGAAGATAGGTCGTGCCGAGCCCGCCCGGCACCTTGCGGATATGCAGCTCGAGAAGCGCGCTGCCCGGCGCGTTGGCCAGCGAAAAGGCCCGCTCGCCCTCGACACCCGGGATCTTCAGCTGGACATACTGACCGGCCTGGAAATCGAAATCGACGCCGCCCGCGTCGAGCCACAGCCCGATGATGTCGCGCGCCAGCGGCCGGATATCGACCACCCGGGCTTCGACGTCATGGACCCTGCAGTTACGCGCGTCCGGATCGACATCGATATCCGCCTCGATCGTGACATCCGACATCGGCCGCGCGCAACAGGCTAGGGCACGCCCCTCCTCCCGCTCGAAATCCATCAGGGCGAAGGGCGAGGCCTCGCCGAGGTCCACCTCCCCGTCGACCACCGTGACCTTGCAGGTGCTGCAAAGGCCATGGTTGCACTGATAGGGCAGATAGATTCCGTTGCGCAGGCAGGCGTCGAGGATCGTCTGTCCCTCGGCGACTTTCACCGTCTGGCCCAGCGGCTCGATCGTAACGCTATAGGTGGTTCCGGTCATCACGTCCACGTCCGTTCAGGTCGCGCAGCCGCCGATACCGTGCAGCCCGGGGGTCCAGAACCGCAGCAGCGACTTGTGCCCGATGTTGTTGGCGGCGAGACTGGCGTCGAGCACCGGCTTGAACGGCCGCTGGTCCAGCATCCAGGTGACCGTGTCCCACTCCACCCGCGACCATTCGGGGTGCAGGTTGTAGCAACCAGGCAGGATATCGGTGAGCACCGTGCGGAACGGCATCGACGGCGGCAACGGCAACGCGAGCGCCGCGCAATACATCAGATGCTCTTCCCAGTGCCAGTAAACGACCTGGTTGCCGTGAAAATTTTCCAGCCGATCCCGCGATTTGAACTCGTAGCGGCCGATTGCTGTAACTGTCATGTTGCCTCCCTGATCCCTTGGGGCAGGCGCCCGCCGCGCCCGCCCCCTTTTTTCCGCCCGACGAATGCAGTCGTCAGACGGGGTTTGTCGCTTTCTGGGCCTGCCATTCCTCCCACAGCTTCTGGTCGGGCGAGCCTTCATAATCGAAGTTGTCCGTGCCGAAGTTGAGGTGGTACCAGGCGAGGACATCCTTGACCTCGGCGCCGCCGCAATTGCCCTGATAGATCTGGTGCACGGGCAGCCACGACTGGATGTATTTCTCGGGCTCGTTCTGGAAGATGTCCTTGCAGCCATCCGAGCAGAAGTGATAGCGCTCGCCCTTGTAGTCGGCCGAGCGGAAACAGATCGTGGTCGGATCGTCCGGCTCGGTGAAGCCCATGGGGATCTGGCAGGTCACGCACAGCTGGGGCAGGGTCGGGTTGTAGAAGCGCTTGCCCTCGGCCTGCATCTCGGTCCAGCACTCGAAGCGCGGCCGGTAGTGTTTGTCGAAAGTGTCGGGATATTTCGCCGACAGCCAGGTCATTTCCTCTTCCGTCGGCATCCAGGTATGGAAGGCCGCCGCGTGGGTGTAGTTGTAGAAGATCGACCAGACTTCGTGGCTGAGCCGGTGCTTCTCCTTCGAGGCGACCTCGTGGTACTTCGGCTTGCGAATACCGTAACGCGACAGATCCTCGAAGAGGGCATCGCCGGCCTGCTCGAAATACATCTCCCAGGCTTCGGCCCAGGACATGATGCGCTTGGGCAGCATGTAATCCATCATCATGGAGACAAGGCCCAGCAGGCGATAGCCGCGCCAGAACCACTTGTCGATCCACTTCTGGATGATCGGAACATTGGCCTCGTCCTGCTCGAGCATGAACTTGATGATCTCGAGGCCGAGGGTCATGTGCCGCGCTTCGTCCGACTGGGCGGAGAAGCCGAAGGTCACGGTCGCCATGTCGCCGTTGTAAGCGGCACCGGACATGAAGGGCACGAACAGCAGGTTGGTCAGTACGTATTCGAAGCTGAAGGAAATCGCCGTCAGGAATTCGAACGGCCCGGCCGAGCACGCGTCCTCGAAGAAGGACTTCGGCACCGAGAGGTACCAGACACGATCATGCATGTGACGCGGATCGTGCAGCCCGTCGAAGAACTTGTTGTAATGGCTCATCGTGTGGATCTGCGTCTGGGCATGACGCAGTTCGTCGATCGCCTGCATCTGGCAGGCGATGCGCGGCCCGGCGCCGACGAAATGCCGGCCGACATGGGCATAGCCCCGGTGCGCCGAATATTCGAGCGGCGAGACCCCGGTCAGGAACAGCTTCAGCGCGTTGACATAGCGCGCGTCGGTGATGTTCAGGTGGCCGTTGTTCTGGGCGAAGCTCTCGATCACGGCATAGAGCTTGCGCTCCTTCTCCGCCTGGTATTTCCAGTAGGCGTCCATGGTCAGACGGAACGGGTCTTCCCAGGCGTCCCAGTCGTGGATCTTGATCCCTTCATAGGAGACATAGGGAAACACCTTGTCCATCGGCTGGTAGGTGGTTTCCCAGCCCAGACCGCGGGTCAGGTGGGCGTAGCGTTCCTTGAGGCTGAGTTTGCGCTGCTTGGGCAGCGGCGGCATCGCGTTCATCGGTTCTGTCTCCTCAGGCTTTGCGTGAGCCGGCGCCCTGCGCCCAGGCGAGAGTGAAACTGTCGTCGTCTTCCTCGACATTGCCGGCGAGGGAAATCAGGGACAGCTGGAGTTCCTGCAGGTCGTAGCGGCGACCGAAGCGCGCCTCGATCGTCTCGCGACGCAGGCTGAGCCGATCCTCGCAATCGATCTTGGTCAGCGCCGGCATCCAGGAGACTTCGGCCGCCGGATTGTCGGCGACGATCGCCTCGACGAGGAGACGTCCCTCGTCGGTGTTCTGCAGCGTGATCGATACTTTGCTCATGCCTGTCTCCTCAGACCGCGAGGCCGATCTTGCGGCAGCGCGCCGCGAGATCCGCCATATGGGTGTCGATAGCGGCCTCGGCCTGCGGCCCCAGGACATCGGTGGCGATGGGCAGCAGGGCATCCCGCGCGCGCACCGACCATTGCGCCGCCCAGCCCGACAGATGGCTGGCATTGGCGGCGGATTCCCGGGCGGCGGCACCGATCACCGCGTCGACCCAGCGCGACGTCTCGTCGAACCAGTCGAGCATGAATTCGGTCAGCGGCGAGAGCGAGGCGCCGCCATGGGCGAGGCCCGCCTCGTCGAAGCCACGGTAGACCAGGGGGTAGAGCAGCCCGTCCAGGACGAGGTTCTGCGCGACGAAGACTTCGAACCAGTCGGGGGCGACGAAGAGATCCTCCATCGCGTGGCGCAGGCCCTGCCAGGAGGCATGGTCGAGCCAGGTCTGCTTGGCCGCCGACAGGCTGGCGCCGGTGCCGCCATCCATCAGCAGGCCGATGCGGCTGATCACCTGGGCGATGCCGAGACGGTCCATGGTCGCGAACATAGCCGCCTCGGTGATGGCGGAGCCAAAGCCGATATCCGTGATGTTGCAATTGTTCATGTTCGCGCCCCACTCGTAGTGGCGGAGCGGCAGCAGATAGTGATGCACGGACTGGAGCCATTCGGGCGAGATGCCCGCGACATGGCCCCGGCGCTCGGCGTAGGCGAAGGCTTTTTCCGTCGCCTCCATCATGCGCGAGCGGGTGATCGTGTAGGTGCCGTAGTAGAACTGCCTGGGATCGCGCAGGACATGCCAATCCTCGAGCACGATCGCGGTGCGCCGCGCGTCGAACAGCTCGAGTTCGGGCGCCCAGGTCGGGCGATAGTGGAATTCACCGGTCGCCTGCAGGTCGAACATCGACTCGTCATAGCGCGACGCGGGCTTGTCCGCCCCGATGCGCCGCGCGACATTGGCATAGGTCTGCCGGCGCGGCTGTATGGTGGCGGTCTTGATTTCGATGGTCATGGGCCGTGGTCCTCCGGATCTGATCGCGGGTCATTGCCTGCTGGAAAGCGCGGCGAAGGCCCCGGCGGCCTCGTCCGCGATCTCCAGCACGGCGTGCTGGGCGCTTCTGAATTCGAACAGCGCATCGATCGGCATGATCATCTCGACCATCAGATCGGGATCGCCGAGCGTGAACTCGAACAGGACGAAAGGCGCCTTGACGGCCGTCACGCGTATCCAGCGGGCGTCCAGATCAATCGAGAGTGCTTCAGCTTCTGCCGTAGCCATTGGCGCTTCACGTCCCTGTGATTGTTGTCTTTTTGGGCGTTGTTCGCCGCCCTGTCCCAAATCTTGCAAGCACCATGCCAAGCATGGGCGGATCGTCGTTTGTGGAACCTTGTGCATCGCACACAGATATTGCGCACGCGCACTTCTCCGCTTTCCCTACGTTCCTGGCCTTTCCGCCCCATGGCCGCCGCTGCGTCGCAGCAATTCTCCGCATGAATTGGTGCAGGAGGCTCGACGAAATGATGAAGCGGGGGCCTTTGGCTTCGATCATTTGCGACAACAAAAAAAGGGCAACGCGTCTGAGTGATCGCGTTGCCCTCAAGTGACCTGGGGGGGGACCCAGGCGGGGAAGAGCTGGTGAGTTTCGCCGCCCGTCAAAGGGCGGCGAAACAATTACTTGTAGTCGCGCAGCTGGTCGATATCGAACAGGCTGGGGGTCGGGTTGGTGTCGAGATCCTGCCAGCGGGATTGCATCTCGAGCCAGGAGACGCGCTTGGAGATGACGTTCCACAGGGCGACCTGGCGCCATTGGGCCTGGCCGGTCTGGGGGGTCCAGTCGCGGCTGTCGTACCAGACACGCATCAGATTACCACGGGCGTCGAAGAACTCGTTGGCGACCGGATAATAGAACTCCTTGTCGAGGTAGATCCGGCGCTTGGAGTAGATGTACTTGCCGGTCTTGTCGGAGATCTCGAGGATGATCACCGGACGCAGCTCGAGCTCGACGGTATCGACCGCGCAGGAGCCGGCGCGGGTCGCCGCCTGGTAGAAGTGACCGGTCTGGGGGAAGCCCAGGGTCCAGCTTTCGCCGACGATCTTGTAGTCGAACTTGCTGAGATCGGTCTTCACCCAATAGGCACGCCAGTCGTCCCAGATCAGCTCGAGGCCGGCCGCCAGCGGATCCTGACCGTCGGTCGCCGAGAGGATGCGGGTGCGCTTCAGGGTCGGCACGAAGACCTTGAAGTCGTCTTCCTTCTTCGCGTCGGCGAAGCGTTTGCGCACGCCCGACAGGCCACGCACGTCACGGGGATCGGTGAAGTAGACCGCGCCGCCCTCGACGACGCCGTCCATGCCGCCGATGTCGCCGAAGGGCGCCACGTCCTTGCGGCCGTGCATCTTCTGCCACCACAGTTCCGCCTTGTACTGGCGCTCCAGGCTGCTGCTGCTGTTGCAGACATCCATGGTGATCGGGTGGAAGTTCAGGTTGTCGTTGGCGATGCCATGGGCGACGAAGGACCAGGTCGCCTCGAGACCGTCCTTCGGATTGAGGAAGGGCAAGGCGCCCTGGGTCGACAGGGCGAACTTGCCATCCGGCGTCAGCAGGTTGCCATCGGGCGTCGCGTTGAAGGCGATACCCTTCGCCTTCGCGTCCTCGGTCTGCTCCAGCGTGCCCTTGGGCATGTAATAGGACGCGGTCGGCACGATCACCGCCTGCTTCCAGCCGAACCAGCCGCTGTCCTTGAAGCGTTCCGCCAGCGCCGGAAGGATGAAGTCCTTCAGCCAGGGCGCGTCGACATTGCTCGCGTTGATGACGGTGCCGGGCTTCAGCTCGGGCGGCAGCTTGGCCTGGGCCAGCAGGCCGGGAGCGTCATAGCCGCGCAAGGCGGCCCAGCGCTTGGCGATGGCAAGCGCCTCGGGCGAGCCGAGGGCGTCGACGAACTTCGAACGGCCCGCGCCGTCGCCGTTCTGGGCGACGAAGGCTTTCCAGGCGGCGACGCCGTCCTCGGGGCTGGCCAGGGCGACCTGCGCGCCGCCAAGTGTCAGGGCGGCGATAAGGCCGGCCGCCATGGTTCTGATCTTCATGGATTATCCTCCCGTTGGTGATCTTTATGGTCAGAACTGGTAGGTGAGCGAGAACTCGATCGCATCCGCGTTGTCGTAGAGGCCGAACAGACCCTGCTCGGTCTTGCCCTCATAGTGGATGATCTCGATACGCGGACGGACGTTGTCGCCGAAGTAGTTGAAGTCGACGCGCTGGCGATAGGCGAAGCCCTCGTTCTGGAAGTCGTAGGCGGCGAGGCCCTCGAGATAGAGCCTTCCGTCATCCAGCGCCTTCCACCACAGGAACGAGGCATAGGTCTGCACCGGATGGGCCTTGGAGCCGAAAGCCGCGTAGGGCGACTGGAACATCAGGTCCTTGCTGTCGTCGGTGATGATGTTGAACAGCTGGAAGCTGGTGAAGATCGAGCTTTCCTGGTTCTTCCAGAACGGCAGCCACAGGAAGTAGTCGAAGCCGACCATGACCGAGATCTGGTCGCGGAAGGTCACGCTCTCGTCTACCGAGGAGATCAGGGCCGGCGTGCCATAGGCCTCGCCCCCGGTGTTGGTCTTCACCCGGTAGCGGTTGAACGGCTTGTCGAACTCGTAGGACGCTTCCATGCGGAACACGGGGGCGACGTCCTTCGGGCCGAAGGCGAGTTCCACCATGTCGCGGGTGAAGGTCGCGCCGATCAGCTTCTTCCGATATTTGTAGTCGAGATCGAAATTGGCCGTGACCGAGCACAAGGGCGGCAGGATGCCGGTGGCGCAGCCATAGAGATTGATCGGATAGGCGCCCAGCAATTGCCCGAGCGAGCCGAGCAGCCCCCCGGTCGTCGTCCGCATGGCATCGAGATAGCCGACGCCGGGGGCATGGACCAGGGTTTCCAGCAACGGTTGGCTGAGCGGAACATTCAGCAGGGCCTGGCTGGAATCATTGGTCGCGCTGCCGACATGCAGCGTGGACTGCCGCAGCTTGACGATGGGCAATTCCTGCCAGCCGTAATAGGCGTTCAGCGTGCCCTCGCCGTGCAGGGCCTGGAACTTGAAGCGCGCCGCGACGGTCGAATCCGTCACGCTGAACTCGCGCGGCGTTACATCGCTCAGGTGGGCCGCGAAATAGGGGATGCCCTTGCCCGACTCTGGGTCGATCAGATAGGGGAAGGGAAATCCGTAAAGGCCGCCCGAGGTCGTGTCGCCCGGCGTCGGGTTGTTGATGACGAACTCGTCGTGATGGGTCTCGGGCATGAAGATCAGCTCGAGGCCGGGCTTGGTCATGCCCAGCCATTCGAAGGGCTTGGCGATGCCCAGCTCGTCGAAGTTCAGATCGAGCGCCGCCATCCAGTTGGGGATGCGGATCTCGTCGCTGTCGCCCAGCACGCCCTTCATGCGCAGGTCCTGCGCGTGAAGCACGTCGAGCAGGCGGATACCATCCGACTGACCCCAGCCGCGCACGAACTTGCCGATCTTGAGGGCGTAGCGGTTGTAGTCATCGGTGAACTTGACCGCGAATTCGCGGATCATGTCGTCCTCGAAATCATCGAGATAACGGTTCTGGTGATCGACCGTATTGCCGAACGGATCGTCGCGGCCCCCACCTTTCCGGTTCAGATGGTAGCCGTACTGCTGGGTGGCATTCTGACTGTAGGGATTCTGGATGCCGCTACCCATCAGGTCGCCACCCCAGCTGTCGACCCAGTCGCCACGCAGCCAGAACTTGCCGGTCACCGCGACGTTCTTCGACGGCTTCCAGCTGATGTCCCCTTCGACGACATAATTGGCCTGGGCCAGCTTCAGCATTCCGTCGGTGAGATCGGAGTAACCGAAGGCCACGCCCTGCTTTACACGCCCGCCCACGCTGACATCGCCAAAGTCACCCGCGAAGCCGGCCAGCGCGCCAGCCGCGGCGCCGCCCAGGATCGTCGTGGCCAGCAAGATATTTGCCAGTTTCATATCAGTCCCCCTGCCCTTGCGACGGCACGCGGCCGCGCTCCTCCCGATTGCATTCGTGTTTGTTCTGGTCTTGCCATCGTCACTCGGCGGCCTTGCCGAGAGCCTCGCCCTGCAGCTCGAGCGCGCGTCCCGCCCGGCCATGGTTGCCGCTGACCAGCGATTTCGGCTTGAACAGCAGCACCATGCAGGGAACGAAGATCAGGGCGCCCAGCATGTTGAAGAACAGGACGACGGCGTGAAGGACGCCCATCTCGGCCTGGAAGCGCAGGGCCGAGAAGAAGGCCCAGGGCATCACCGGCGCGATCATGGTGATCGCCGTGATCATCACCGCGTTGCCCGAGGTGGTGAGGGCGTGATGGATGGCGTCCTCATGGCTTTCGCCTTCTGCCAGGGCCTCCCTCACCCGGTGCAGGATGTAGATGCCGTAGTCCGCGGCGAGGCCGACGCCGAGGGCGGCCAGCGGCAGGGTGTTGATGTTGAGACCGATGCCCATCAGATACATGAAGGTGTCGGTCATGAAGGTCGAGGTCAGCAGGGCGAAGATGAGCACGCCCGTAACCCAGAGCGACCGGAAGGCCAGAAAGATGCAGCCGGCGATGAAGATCACGATGGCGACGAGAACAGCGTCCTTCGTGTTCGCGATCTCGGTGTTCACCGCTTCGGCGATGCCGACCTGGCCACCGGCGACCAGCAACCGGGCGCCATGAGGCAGTGGCGGCATGGCGGCGATGAAGTCACGGGCCAGCGCGGTGACCGCCTTGACCGTGGTGCCGGTCTTGTCGTCCAGCGGCACGAGGATATTGCCGATGCGCCAGGTTTCGTCGGTATAGGCCTTGAAGTCGCCCGGCTCGCCCTTGGACGAGAACAGGTAGACATTGAAGGCCACGGCATCGACATCCCCCGGCACGATCGCGTAGGACGGGTCGCCTTCATAGAGCACCTGGTTCACGGCCTGGACCATGGGCACCATGCTCTGGGCGTGGCGGGCCTTGGGCTCGTGCTCCCAGATGTAACGGGAGAGTTCCTCGATCGCCCGATAGGTGGCGGGCTGGATCATGGTCTCGTCCGGGCCCTCGACATAGATCAGCATCGTGTCGGTGCCGACGCCGGCGAAGCGCTCGTTGATCAGCGCGTTGTCCTGGTTGTAGCGGGCATCCGGCCACAGGATCGGGCTGCCCACGGCATCGCCGATGACGACGAAGCGCGCGCCGAAGATGCCGACCGCGAGGCAGGCCACGGTGATGGCGATGACGACGCGCGGATAGCGGTCGAAGCGGGCGACGCGCCAGATGGTCTCGACCCAGGTGGTGCGGGCGCGGAAGCGCTTCGGCCGAGGCATCAGGCACAGCAGCGAGGCGGTGAAGACCAGCGCCGGGGCGATCGCCAGCAGCCAGGCGCCGCAGATGATGCCGAGCGCCTGCAGGCTGGGCACGCCGATCATGACGAGGACGAAGAAGCCGCCGGCCGCCGCGACGATCGCGGTCAGGCTGGGCACGAAGACCTGGGCAAGGCCTCCCACGACCGCGTCGCCCATGGCGACGCCGGGCTGCAGCCGCTCGAACACGCGCGACATGAACTGCACGCAATGCGACAGCACGATGGCGAAGACGAAGACCGGCAGGATGATCAGCAGCGGATCGAGGTTGTAACCGACCAGCGCCATGGCGCCGGTTCCCCACAGCGTGCCGACACCCGCCGTCAGCATGGGGATGACCACGCCCATCCAGGACCGGAAGTAGATGTAGAGGATCAGGCCCGAGAAGATCAGCGAGATGACGACGAGCAGGATGGTGGCGCCCAGGTCGTTGTAAATCGTGCCGAGCAGGACCGGCCGGCCGACCATGTGCACCTTGATGCCGTTGGCGGCTTCCTTCTGGCCCAGCTCCTCGATGAAGGTGACCAGCGTCGCGTAATCCGTGTCGTCCTTGAAGTCGGCGATGATCATGCCGGCCTTCTCGTCGTTGGAGACGAGGAGACCGCGATACTGCGCCTTCACCGCCGCCTCGAAGGTCGCCCATTCCTCGGGCGCGCGCGGCAGGTCGGGCCAGGCGATCGCGTTGATGTCGATGCGCCCGGCGGAGCCGACGATGGCCTTGGTCTTGCGTAAGGTGAGCGCCTGCACCAGATGGCGCTCGGCGGAAGGATGGAAGAAGATCTCGTCCGCGACCCGCTTGTAGGCGGACATGAACTTCTCGTTGTAGATCGTGCCCTCGGTGTTCTCGACCATGATGAGGGTCGTGTTGGCGCCGCCGAACTGCGCCCCGAACTTGGCCATCAGCTCGACGTTCGGGTGATGCACCGGCAGCATCGCTTCCAGCACCACCTTCAGCGACAGCTGGGTGAACGACATGTAACCAAGAAAGGCCGTCAGGGCGATCATGCAGGTGGCGATAATGGCGGCACGCCGCCGCACCGTCGCCGCGATCCTGTTCGCGATCATTGCGTCACCTCCCGGGTGGCGAGGGAAATGGGGGCCGGCGAGAAGGTCCCGGCGGCATTATCGGCGACGAGGATCAGCCCGCCTTGTCCGACCGCGATCGCGCGGCCGTCCTCCGCGAGGGCGGCGCCACCGAGCCAGGTGTAGTTGAGCTGGACCTGAGGGGCGATGGCCGCGGCCTGGAAGCCCGACTTGCCGAGGGTGAGCAGGAGACCGTTGCCGCCGATGAGGGCTTCCCGGCCGGATGCCGAAATGGCCACGCAGAGCATGTGCTGGGTGGTGCCGGTCGCCTGAGGCTCGACCGTCCAGCGCCCGCTGGCGTCGGCGGCGAGCGCCAGCAGCGTGCCGTTCAGCCCGACGGCATAGCCCCGGTCACCCGCGATGGCGACATCGAGAAGCGAGGGATGGGCCTGCTCCGTCACGACCTTCCAGACCTGACCGCCGTCCTCGGTGGCCGCGACCACGCCGAATTCGCCCACGGCCACGGCCCGCTTCTCGTCGATGGCGGCGATGCCGCTGAGCCGGGGCTTGTCGCGACCGGCGTAATCCGAAATCTCGCTCCGCAGCCAGCTCTTGCCGCCATCCCTCGTCATGAGGATGGCGCCCTCGTGGCCGACGGCCCAGCCGGTGCTTTCGCTGGCGAAGTCCACGGCGCGCAGATAAAGGCCCGATTCTTCATGAATGGCGCGCCAGTCGCGACCCTGGAGATTACTCTCGAGGATGCGGCCGCGATGGCTGACGGCGACGAAGCCGGCGCCCGGCCGCCGCACGACACGGCGCAGGAGGTCGTCGCTGCCGCTCGACACCGAAAGCCATTTCGACGGATCCCCATCGGCGACGGCAACCGCGCCATGGTATCCGGTCGCGACGGCGACGCCGCCGTCGACCGCGATGCCGAACAGCGCATCGGGATAGAGACGAAGACCGGATTCCGCCGCCTTCGCCTTGCCGGTCAGGGCCACCGCGACCGCGGCGCCGAGCCCGAGGGCCAGGACTTGCCGGCGCGAGGCGCCTTCGGCCGGGCGACTGCCCGCCGTTCGTGTCGCATCAGTCAGACGGTGCTGGACCGTCTCCCATTTCGAGAACGCTCTCACTGCGTTGTTCCTCCCGTGGATCGCGGTTCTTGCCCGCGTTTGCCTCCCCTTCCTGCAAGATCGTTGCCAACCGCGCCATTGCGGCAGCGCGAAAATCGCAAACCATTGTAATTATTTGATTTTCACGAACATCGTGACGCTGTGCGATACGTCTTTCCGCGCGAATGACGCAATGCACATTTCTGATTTGAGACAGCGCCGGAGAGGAGTGGCGAATTTGAATAATCCGATGGCGCGCAGGCGCGACCCTCACCGCGAAACCGGGCGATGTATCCTGATCGGATACACGGCCCGGCCGCGAAGCCCGTCCGGATCAGAACTGCAGGGTCAGCGAGAATTCGACATTGTCGGCCTGCTGCGCGATGCCGAGCACGCCCTGCTCGGGGTCCGCTTCGAAATGCGTGATCTCGACGCGGGGACGCACATTGTCGCCGAAGTAGTTGAAGTCGAAGCGCTGCCGCAGGGCGAAGGCGTTGTTCTGCACGTCATAGACGGCGAGCAATTCGGTGCCGAGCTTGCCATCATCGAAATTATGGCTGGCCAGCAGCGTGGCGTAGTTCTGCACCATGTGCAGCTTGGCGCCATAGGCGGCATAGGGCGCCTGGAACAGCAGGTCCTCGCCATTGGGCGTGACGATGGTGAAGAACTGCACGCTGGTGAAGACGCTGGTGTCCTGCGTGGTCCAGAACGGCAGCCACAGGAAATAGTCCGCCCCGATCATGAAGGAATACTGGTCCCGCTCCGCCACCCCGCGCGAGGGATCGACGATCAGCGCCGCCGTGCCCTCTTCCTTGTTGCCGAACATCGTGGTGGCGACCGCCCGGTTGAACGGCTTGTCGAATTCATAGGAAAACTCGGTCCGCAGCACGGGGGAGACTTCCTTCGGCCCCAGCGCCAGCTCGACCATGTCGCGGGTGAAACTGCCGCCGATCAGTTTGCGCCTGTAGTTATAGTCGAGATCGAACTGGACATTGACCGAGCAGAAGGAACCGCCGGGATAGGGGCAACCCAGCACCCCGGTCTGGATATCTTCCGCGCTGCCGCCACCGCGCAGCATCGGGACATAAAGTCCCTGCACCACGGCTTCGGTGGTCGCGGCGTCGAGCGGGACGACGGTAATGGCGTTGCTGCCGTCGTGAAGCGCGTTGCCGATCACCGCCTGCGCCCCCCGCAGTTTCAGGATCGGCATGTCCTGATAGCCATAGAGCGCGTTCAGCGTCGCCTCGCCCCCGGCAATGTCGAATTTCAGACGACCGCCCAGGGTCGGCTCGTCCATCATGAGGCGGTCGGGTTCATTGTCGGTCAGGTTGGCGCCGAAGAAAGGGATGCCCCGGTCGCTGACCTTGTCGGCCAGCAACGGAAAGGGCAGGCCATAGAGCCCGCCCGAGGTGGCGTCGCCCGGCGTCGGATTGTTGATGACGAAACGGCTGTGGTGATACTCCGGCATATAGATGAGTTCGAGCCGGGATTTCTCGAAGCCGATGGCCTCGAAGGCGTCGCCGAGGCCGAGGCGGCCAAGATCGAGATCGATCGCCGTCATCCAGCTGGGAATGCGCATCTCGTCCGCGTCGCCAAGGATGAATTTCTGCCGATAGTCCTGCGCCTGCAGGACATCGAGCAGACGGATACCGTCGGACTGGCCCCAGGCGCGCACGAACTTGCCGATCTTCAAGGCGTAGCGATTTTCCGGATCGGTCACCTTCAGGGCGAATTCTCGGATCATCTCGTCGTTGAAATCGGACAGGAAGACATTCTGTTCATCTTCGCTGCCATAGGGATCACGCGGCGGATTGGCCAGCGGCCCCCCCGCCGTGCCGGCGCCCCGACGATTCAGGTGATAGCGGAACTGGTCGCGGAAGTCGGCCGAGCCGTAATCCTGAATGCCGCGACCGACCAGATCGCCACCCACATCATTATAGAGGTCACCACGCAGCCAGAAATCGGCGGTGACGGTGACATTGCTGGCCGGGCGCCAGGCCGAGGTCAATTCGAGCAGATAGGCCGCCTGGCCGATCTCGACGCCGCCGCCCGTGATCCCCTTGTCGTAAGCGATGGCGATCCCCTGCTTCAGCCGGCCTCCGATCGTGAAGCCATCGGCGATTTCGGTTTCAGCCTGCGCCGCCCCCGCCCATGCCGACAGCACGAGCGTGGAGAGCATCGCGCCCGTCCTGAAACCACCCTTGCACCTTGAACTTGTCATGCCTTATTCCTCCCCGGCATTCGATCTGTTTTCGCCTTCGGCAAATCGGCGACATGTCTTCTCGAATTCGATCGACTTCGCACCGATTTGGAGAATTAAAAGCAAGCGACATGCCAGATGGCGCGCTGCGGCGCAACGTGGCGAGGACCGCGCTACACGGCGGATTACAAGCCGGCGTCGCTGCGATGCGGCAGAAGCGGCAGGCTCAATTGATCAACAGGGCGCGGGAGGGTTTGATCAAATCCGCCACCGGGGACCGCGCCGCCGCCCCGCCAATCCGGGCGCATCATAATCTCATTGATTACGTGCCCGCGGCCGCTGCCCGCACCCCGTGTGCCCAGGCCCGCGACCGGCGGCGAATAAGGCGTCCAAGGCGTTTCCATCGCCATTTTGCCCCAGATCCCGCATGACAGGGTGAAACCGCCGGACTAGGCTCCAAGCCGAAAACACCGGGGCATCATGTATGGGCGTCGCCTCGGCCATAACGATAATCAAGAAGTGAGGACCCCATGCAGCCGTCCCGCGCCCTCGCCGCGTCTGCCCCGATAGAAAGACATCGCCTGGCGAGCGATCGCCGGTCCACGGCGCGCCGTCATCGCTGACGGCGACCCCACGGGCGATATGCCGCAGGCGATCAATGCATGAAATCAACAAGTCGTGTCCCGACCGCCTTCGGACCGCGCCCGACAATTTCATGAATCGATCAACCGGCACGCCGCGTCGCCCGGCCCGATGACCGGCAGCGGCAAAAGCAGCCACCCCCCCGGAAACCGCGATGCGCCGCAGCAATCGGAGCACCCCGGGATGGCGAGGAAAGCGTGAAAGGCGCGCGGCGATAAGCACAGGGCCAAAGATGCAGTGCAGCAACGACTGTATCCGCTGCGGTGCCACGGATCACCCGGCGCCTTCGCGCGGATGACACTGGGCAGATCACCGGGGGGATTGGCACGATCATTGCTGAGAACAGGGGTAGCGGCGGCGAGTTATCGATCACCGCCACGCCGAAGACGGTATCTGGCCGGAACACAATGGCCAAAGGGAGGGACAGCAATGTCGAAGCTGGCTTCAAGCGAATATTATGACCTCGTCAGGACGACGAACTGGACCCCGAGCTACGTGCCCGAGTCCGAGCTGTTTCCCGAGGCGATGTCGGGCGCCCGCGGCATTCCCGCCGAGGCCTGGGAAACCTTTGACGAACCCTATAAGGTTACCTACAGCGATTATGTCGCCACCCAGCGCGAAAAGGACGCCGGCGCCTATTCGGTGAAGGCCGCCCTCGAGCGCGCCAATTATATCGACAGCGCCGATCCGGGCTGGATCTCGACCCTCCAGGCCCATTATGGCGCCCTCGCCGTCGCCGAATATGCCGCCGCCACGGCGGAAGCCCGCATGGCCCGCTTCTCGCGCGCGCCGGGCAACCGCAACATGGCGACCTTCGGCATGCTGGATGAAATGCGCCACGGCCAGATCCAGCTGTTCTTCCCGCATGAGCACACCAAGCGCAGCCGCCAGTGGGACTGGGCGCACAAGGCCATGCACACGAACGAATGGGCCGCCCTCGCCGCGCGTCACATGTTCGACGACATGATGTTCACCCGCGATGCCGTCAGCGTCGCCATCATGCTGACCTTCGCCTTCGAGACCGGCTTCACCAACATGCAGTTCCTCGGCCTGGCCGCGGATGCGGCCGAAGCCGGCGACCATACGTTCGCCAGCCTGATCTCCTCGATCCAGACCGACGAATCCCGCCACGCCCAGCAGGGCGGCCCGGTTCTGAAGATCCTGATCGCGAACGGCAAGAAGGACGAAGCGCAGAAGATGATCGACATCATCTTCTGGCGGGCCTGGAAACTGTTCTCGGTCCTCACCGGCCCGATCCTCGACTACTACACCCCGCTCGAGCACCGGAAGCAGTCCTTCAAGGAATTCATGGAGGAATGGATCATCGGTCAGTTCGAGCGCCAGCTGAACGATCTCGGCCTCGACCTGCCCTGGTACTGGGACGAGTTCGTCCGCTCGCTCGACGAGACCCACCATGGCATGCACATGGGTGTCTGGTTCTGGCGCCCGACCGTGTGGTGGAACCCGGCCGCCGGCGTGTCGCCCGAGGAGCGCGACTGGCTGGAAGAGAAGTATCCGGGCTGGAACTCCACCTTCGGCCGCTGCTGGGATGTGGTCACGGAAAACCTGCAGAAGGGCCGCGAGGACCTGACCCTGCCGGAAACCCTGCCCACCATCTGCAACATGTGCAACCTGCCGGTGGTCGGCACCGCGGGCGACGGCTGGAATGTCAAGGATTACCAGCTGGTCCACAACGGCCGGCTCTATCACTTCGGCTCGGAAGTCGACCGCTGGTGCTTCCAGCAGGATCCGGAGCGTTACCAGGGCCACATGAACGTGGTCGACCGCTTCCTGTCCGGCGAAATCCAGCCGCAGAACCTCGCGGGCGCGCTGCTCTACATGAGCCTCAATCCGGGCGAAATCGGCGTCGACGCGCATGACTACGCCTGGGCCGGCATCGGCAAGAAGAACCAGGCCGCCGAGTAAGGCGGGCGGGAGGGGGCCGAGCCCCCTCCCCCATTCGTGAATAAGGGGAGGAATCCATGGCTATTTTTCCGTTGTCTTCGAATTTCGAGGGCGATTTCGTGATCCAGCTGGTTGTGGTCGATGATGCCGCGACCATGGACGAAGTTGCCTCCGCCTGCGCCGTTCATTCGGTGAACCGCCGCGTCGCACCGCGCCCCGGCAAGGTGATGCGCGTCCGCCGCCATTCGACCGGCGAGGTTTTCCCGCGTGACCTCCAGGTGAAATCGGCCGGCCTGATGCCGACCGAGACCATCGACGTCATTTTCTCCGACATCTGACCGCGCACGAGAGAACGAGCATGGCGTTCGAGAAAATCTGCACGCTCGACGACGTCTGGGAAGGCGAGATGGAGGAATTCACCACGGGCAGTGGCCGTGATGTCCTCGTCGTCTGCGTCGACGGCGGTCGCATCAAGGCCTTCCAGTCCATGTGCCCGCACCAGGAAATCGCCCTCATCGATGGCAGCTTCGAAGGCGGCGTGATCACCTGCAAGGCTCATCTCTGGCAGTTCGACAGTGAAACCGGCGCAGGGCTCAACCCGACCGACTGCCGGATCGCGCAATACCCTGTCGAAATCCGGGGCGAGGACGTCTTCGTGAATGTCGAAGGCATCGAACCCTGCAAATCACACACCTGACGCGGGAGAGCATCATGTCCAAGCACACTTCAGGTGACGCCTATCGCAACAACCGCGTCGGTCCGATCCTGCGCGCCGGCGAAGTCGCCCAGGCAGCCATCCAGGCGGTCGAGGACGACAATCCAGGCAAGAAGATCCACGTCGAGGACCGCACCGCCTATATCCGGATCGAATGCGAGGATGAATGCATCCTCACCCGCGCGTCGATGGAGGAGGCCCTGGGCCGCCCGTTCCAGATGCGCGAGATCGAGATCAATCTCGGCTCCTTCTCGGGCCAGATCGATACTTCGGAAGAGCGCGTGCGCTTCTACCTCGCCAAGCACATCTGACAAGAAACGAATTCCGGGAAGGAACCCCCAATGTCCGCCGCCCCCGAACCCTTGAAGCCGTTGAAGACCTGGTCGCATCTCGCGGATCGCCGCAAGCGTCCGAGCGAATACGACATCGTCAACACCCGCCTGCACTATCGCCAGCGCGATCCGAATGTTCCCTGGGAACTGGATCCGAACCTGCACATGAACCAGTGGTACCGCAAGTACTGCAACGAAAGCCCGCTGAAGCATCATGACTGGGACCTGTTCCAGGATCCGGACCAGCTCGTCTACCGCACCTACAATATCCTGCAGGACGGGCAGGAGACCTACGTCAACAGCCTGTTCGACCAGTTCAGCGACCGCGGCCACGATCAGATGATCTCGCGCGAGTGGATCAATACCCTCGCCACCTTCTACACCCCGGCGCGCTATCTCTATCACGGTCTGCAGATGGGCTCGGCCTATGTCGCCCAGATGGCGCCGGCCAGCACCATCACCACCTGCCTCTATTTCCAGTCGGCGGATTCGCTGCGCTGGGTCACCCATACCGCCTATCGCACGGCGGAACTCGCCAAGTCGCAGGCCGGGCTTGGCCTCGGCACCGACGAACGCGCGCATTGGGAGAAGGCACCGCAGTGGCAGGGCTTCCGCCGCCTGCTCGAGGAATCCCTGGTCGTCTGGGATTGGGCCGAAGCCTTCGTCGTCTTCAACCTGGTGCTGAAGCCGGCGGTCGAGGAAACCCTGCTCGGCACCCTTGCCGAAGTCGCCAGCAGCAATGGCGACACGCTCTACAGCCTGCTGTCGCAAGCGCAGATGCGGGACGCCGAGCGTCACCGCCGCTGGGCCTCGCGTCTGGTCGCCATGGCGTCGGAGATCGAGGGCAACAAGGAATGGCTGCGCGATCGCGTCGCCGCCTGGACCCCCCGGGCCGAAGCGGCGATCACCGCCTATGCCGGCGCCCTGACCGAAAGCGACGGCGGCGCGAGCGCGATCGCCCGCCTGCACGGTTTCCAGCGCAACCTCGGTCTTCGCGACTGATGTTGCGCGGCGGATCCGCGAGGGTGCGCGGATCCGC
>NZ_JBAQRT010000178.1:0-2418 GCF_049306435.1 Zavarzinia sp. | reverse complement strand
GCGCGAAGGCGCGGCCCCGACCGGCACGACGATGCGGGTGCGGCAACGAGCCGAGGTCGAGTTCGCGGTCTGGCTGACCGCCCTCGATCGCTTCGCGGACGATGCCGCCGCCCTCAATGCGCTGGCGACCCTGCGCGCCCTGCCGCGTCAGGCCCTGCTCGGCTGGGGCGTCGCTGAAGATATCACGGATAGTCCCATCACCTTCGGGACAGGCGAAATGCGCACCGCCCGGCCGGGCCGCTTGGCCTGGCGCGACACTTTCTCGACCGCCCTCTACTACCAGCAAAGCTAAGGCCAGGAGGCCCCATGACCAACACCCCCAAGCCCGTCGAGGGCGGCCGTTACGAGCTGATCGACGGCGATCTGGTCCAGCTCCAGGCGCCGACCGCGCCCGGTGCCGGCGGCCCGCGCAATGCCGATGGCACCAGCATGTACACGACGGACAAGTTCCGTCCGGCGCCGGCCGAGGCACCGACCTCGTCTCCGATCCCCGCGCCCCCGGTGCCGGCCGAAGCGCCGATCGCCGAGCCGGATCCGCCGATCGGCGAGCCCGAAACCCCCAAAAAGAAGCGCTGAAGGAGGTCTGACCGATGGGTTACAAGTGGGAGCAGAAGCTGATCATGCTGAAGGCGGAGGTCACCTACGGCACCGACTCCGGTCCCGTGGCCGGTGTAAACGCCTTCCTTACCGTCAATGGGGCGATCAAGCCGCTCGTGCACCAGAAGGTCCAGCGCAATCTCGATGGCGGGCGGCTGGGCAACGAGGGCGAGCTCGTCGTGGGCGAGTACTGCGAGATGTCGTTCGACGTCGAGGCGACGGGTAGCGGCGCGGCCGGTACTGCCCCGGCCTATGGCGCCGCACTGATCGGCTGCGCGATGGCGGAAACCGTGGTCGCGACCACCCGGGTCGACTACAAGCCGGTCGATTCCGGCGAGACCTCGGTCACCATCTTTTTCTACATCGGTCGCCTGCGCCACAAGATGCTGGGTGCCCGGGGCACCGTCAAGCTGACCGGCGCGGTGTTCGCCGTCCCCAAATTTCAGTTCACGTTCATTGGCCTCTGGGGCGGCATCGCGGACGGCGCGCAGGGCAATGCCAGCGCGGCCCTCGCCGCGTTCAAGGATCCCGAGGAGGTGTGCTTCGCCAACACCCAGGTCACCCTGCACGGCTCCACCCTGGGCGTCAAATCCTTCGAGGTCGATTTCGGCATCGAGAACACGTACCGCAACCTGACCAATTACGAAGGCATCAACTATGGGGACCGCCAGGCCAAGGGGTCGATCCTGTTCGAGGCCCCGGATATCACGACGAAAGACTGGATCACCACCATCAAGGCGGAGACCCGCGACACGCTGACGATCACCCATGGCTCCGCTGCCGCAAAGAAGGTGATCGTCTCCGGCCCCAAGGTGCAGCTGCTGGATCCGGCCTATCAGGAGGATGCGAAGGGCCTGATGATCCAGGCGAACATGAACCTCTGCGTCAGCACGGTCGCCGACGATTTCACCATCACCATCCAGTAACCCCAACGATATCGGACGCCCAAAATGGAAATCTCCCTCAGCGAAAAGCCGCGCTTCACGGCCCCCGTCAAGGTCATGGTCCCGAACTCGTCCGGTGGCTTCTCGACCGAGAAGTTCACCGCTCATTTCGTGGTGATCGACCACGAGGAGCAGAAGGCTTTGCGCGAAGGCGCGGTCGATCCCGACAAGGAAGTGCTGCGCGCCGCCTGGGCCGGCTGGGACGGCATCACCGAGGCCGAGACCAAGCAGGAACTCGGGTACACCGACGCGCGCCGCGACGCCCTGCTGAACGTGCCTTACGTCGCCATCGCCCTGGCCCAGGCCTATTTCCCGAGCCTGTCCAACGGGACGACCCGGCGAAAAAACTGACGGACGCCGCCCGGACCTGGGCAGGGGGCGGCGACATCAGCCCGGGCCAGCAGGATGCCCTGCTTGCCGAGATCGAGATGTGGGGGCTGTCCGGCCCGGGCGCGGATCAGCTCCGCGCCCGGGCCAGCCGTCAGACGGTGATCGAGCTCTGGCCGTCCAACCTGCGGCCCTGGGATCGGTTCATGAGCGTCGCGACGCGATGGCAATACGCGGGCATGACCGGGACGATCGTCGGCCTCGATTACGTCGCGGCCGAACTGGTGTTGAGGACCAAGGGTGTGACTCTGGACGGCGAGACCATGGCTGACCTGCAGGCGTGCGAAAGCGGCGCCTTGCAGGCCTTCCGCGCGCGCGACGAGCGTCGCGCAGCCGAGGAGCGGTCGCGCCGTGGCTGAAGATCTCAACCTTCGCATCCGCCTGACCGGCGATGGCTCCGAGCTCAAGGCCGAGCTGGTCGGGGTCAAGGGCGCGGTCACCGAGCTGGGCGCGGCGGCGACGACTGCCGGTGCCCAGGTCGATGCCGGCC
>NZ_JBAQRT010000177.1:0-5025 GCF_049306435.1 Zavarzinia sp. | reverse complement strand
GATCAGGGCGCGGGCGACCGGGTGGTCGGGACAGCGCAGGGCGATGGTGTCGAGCCCGGCCGAGGCCAGCAGGGATATCGGGCAACCGGCGCGCCGGGGCAGGACGAGGGTCAGCGGACCCGGCCAGAAGCGCACCATCAGGGCCGCGGCGCGGGGCGAAACTTCGGCCAGGGCGGCGGCATCGGCGGCATCGGCGACATGAATGATGAGCGGGTTGAAACGCGGCCGACCCTTGGCCGCGAAGATGCGGGCGACGGCGGCATCCGACGTCGCGTCACCGGCGAGGCCGTAAACCGTCTCGGTCGGCATCCCGACGAGAAAACCACGCTTGAGTGCGGCGGCGGCTTGGGCAATGGTCTCGGCGACCGGGGGGTTGATGGGCACCGTCATCTGCGGCGTCATGTCGACTTCCATGGAACGCAAAGGCCTTAGCATATCGCGGCATTTCTTGTAAGGCCGCAGGCCCGTATACACAGAATTCCAAGGCCGCAGGCCGACAAACACAGAATTTCGGAGAGCTCGACCCATGACCGTCTATTCCGCCCCCTCCCGCGAGATGATGTTCACGCTGGAGACCATCGGCCGTCTGCAGGACATTTCGGGCTTCGAGCTCTATGAACATGCGACGCCGGAAGTGGTGGAGCAGGTCCTCGATGAAGCCGGCAGGCTGGCGCGCGACGTGATCGCCCCGACCAACCCGATCGGCGACAGAGAGGGCGCCAAATACGAGAACGGCAAGGTCACCCTGCCCAAGGAATTCGAGACGGCGTGGAAGGCCTATACCGAAGGCGGCTGGCCGGGCGTGCCCTTCGAGGCGGAATATGGCGGCCAGAGCCTGCCCTGGACCATCACGGTCGCGGTGTCCGAGATCTGGTCGTCGTCCAACATGGCCTTCGGCCTCATCATGCTGCTGAACCAGGGCGCGACCGAGGCGATCCACGCCCATGGCACCGAGGAGCAGAAGGCGACCTATCTCGAAAAGATGATCGCCGGCGAATGGACCGGCACCATGAACCTGACCGAGCCGCAGGCGGGTTCGGACCTCGGCGAGATCAAGTCGCGCGCAACCCCGGCCGACGACGGCTCCTGGCGCATCAAGGGCCAGAAGATCTTCATCACCTTCGGCGAGCACGACCTGTCGAAGAACATCATCCACCTCGTCCTGGCCAAGACCCCGGGCGCGCCCGCCGGCTCGAAGGGCATTTCCTGCTTCATCGTGCCGAAATATCTGATCAACGCCGATGGTAGCCTCGGTGCCCGCAATGATGTCCGCTGCGTCTCGATCGAGCACAAGATCGGCATCCATGGCTCGCCCACCTGCGTCATGGCCTTCGGCGACAACGACGATTGCGTCGGCTACATGATCGGCAAGGAAAACCGCGGCCTGCAGGCCATGTTCACGATGATGAACAACGCCCGCCTGTCGGTCGGCGTGCAGGGTCTCGGCCTCGCCGAGCGCGCCTATCAGCAGGCGCTGGCCTTCGCCCAGGACCGCCGGCAGAGCCGCGCCATCGGCGCCCCGGCCCCGAGCGCGATCATCGATCACCCGGACGTGCGCCGGATGCTGCTCACCATGCGCTCCACGATCGACGCGATGCGCGCCCTCGTGTGCCGCAATGCCCTGGCGATCGACCTGTCCAAGGTCGCGGCGACGCCGGAAGAGCGGGCGGCCGAACGTGCCCTGGCCGATCTTCTGACCCCGATCACCAAATCCTGGTGCACCGACAAGGGCACCGAACTGACCTCGCTGAACATCCAGATCCACGGCGGCATGGGCTTCATCGAGGAAACGGGGGCGGCCCAGCATTGGCGCGACAGCCGCATCGCCCCGATCTACGAGGGCACCAACGGCATCCAGGCCATCGACCTCGTCACCCGCAAGGTGCCGCTGCAGGGCGGCGACACGGTGCGCGGCCTGATCGCCGAGATCGAATCGGTGCTGCCCGCGCTGGAGACGGCGGCAGGCGCCGACTTCAAGGCGATCGCCCGCCATCTGGCGCCGGCCGCCACGGCCTTCGCCCAGGCGACCGAATGGGTGCTGGCCCATGTCACCAACAGCCCGAACGAGGTTCTGGCCACCGCCTCGACCTATCTCGAGATGGCGGCGCAGGTGATCGGCGGCTGGCTGCTGGCCCGCCAGGCCCTGGCGGCCGGCGCGAAGCTGAACGACGACGGCGCCGACGTGAAGTTCCTGCGCGCCCGCATCGCCTCGGCCCGCTATTTCGCCGAACAGCGCCTGCCGGTCGCGGCCTCGCTGCTCGGCCCGGTGACCACCGGCAACGACCTGCTGGCCGACCTGCCCGAGTTGCTGATCGCCTGATCGGCAGGGGCTGACGCCGCGTCCCGGGGCCTTTCCGGGACAAAGTTGACGTGAACGTCAACCGCCTTACACTCGCAGCCACCAAAGGGTGGGAGCGCGTGTAAGGTGGGCAGTCTGAATTTCCCTTTCGAGGGCAAGCCTGAAGCGGGCGAGACGATCGAAGTCGCGCCCGGCGTCCATTGGGCGCGTTTCCCCCTGCCGTTCAGTCTCGACCATATCAACGTCTGGCTGATCGAGGATGGCGAGGGCTGGGCGGTGGTCGACACCGGCCTGCGCGGGCCCGAGACCGAGGCCATGTGGCATCGCTTGTTCGCGGGCGTGATGGGCGGCCGCCCGGTCACGCGGGTCTTCGTCACCCATCTGCACCCCGATCATGTCGGCCAGGCCGGCTTCCTGACCCGGCATTTCGGGGCCGAGCTGTGGATGACGCGGGAGGAATTCCTGCTCGCCCGCCTGCTGTGCCTCGATGTCCGGCCGGAGCCGCCGCCGGAGGCGGTGGAATTCTATCGCCGCTGCGGTTTCTCGGGCGAGATGCTGGAAACCTACAAGGCGCGGGGCTTTGGCAATTTCTCCCTCGGCGTCACGGAAATGCCGCTCGGGCACCGGCGCCTCGCCGATGGCGATACGGTCGAGATCGGCGGCAATCCGTGGGAAGTGGTGGTCGGGCGCGGCCATTCTCCCGAACACGCCTGTCTGTGGTGCCCGGCGCTTGGCCTGCTGATCTCGGGCGACCAGGTGCTGCCGAGAATTTCGTCGAATGTCTCGGTCGGGGTCAGCGACCCGGAGGGCGATCCCCTGACCGACTGGCTTCAGTCTCTGGAAGCCGTGGCGCGCCGGGTGCCGGACGATGTCCTCGTCCTGCCGTCGCACAACGAGCCTTTCACCGGCCTGCATCACCGGTTGCAGCGCCTCGCCGTCGGCCATCAGCGCCGGCTCGACCTGATCATGGAGGCGCTGGACGAGCCGCGCCACGCCATCGATCTGATGGGCCCGATGTTCCGCCGCAAGCTGGAAGGCAGCGACCTGATGCTGGCGGTGGGCGAGGGGCTGGCGCATCTGCATTGCCTGCGCCGGCGCGGCCTGATCGCCCGCGAGGAGGGGGCGGACGGCGTCCGGTACTGGCGGCGGCTGGTGGCGCCGCCCATGGCCGACGCTCAGATGTGAAAGCGCCGCCGCAGCCCTTGCGCCGTGGCCTCGTCGACGCCAAGGCGCAGGCGGCAATAGGCGTCGATCGAGCCGTGTTCGGCCTCGATGGCGGCGAAGGCGGCTTCGAGATAATCCCGGTCGACGCCGATCAGGGGGCGCAGCAGCGCCGGGTCCACCGCGTCGGCGCCAAGGCCATGGGCGTCGAGCCAGCCGGCCAGACTGGCGGCCAGGGCATCGAAGGCGTCGAGCGAGCGTAGATATTCGGCGAAAATATCGTCGCGATGCACCCCGAGCAGGGCCTGGGTCAGCGCGACCAGGAGGCCGGTGCGATCCTTGCCGGCGGTGCAATGGATCAGCACGGCGCCGTCAAGCGTGGCCAGCCGCCGGAAATAGGCGGTGAAAAGCGCGACGCGGTCCTCCTCGAACGGCGACCGGCGATAGGATTCGATCATGATCTCCCGCGCCGGCCTGCCCGAGGCGATGGCCCGGGCCAGGGCCGAGACATGCGGCGCCTCGCCCTGTTCCCCCGGGTCCTTCGGCGCGGTCAGGATCCGCCGGTCGAGGCCGGGGGGCAGGCGCGACGGCTCCCGCCGCCGTTCGCCTTCGTGGCGCAGGTCGACGATCAGGCCAAGGCCGAGGCCGGCGAGGGCGGACACGGCTTCCGTCCGAAGGCCGGACAGATGGGCCGAACGGAAGAGGCGGCCGCTGGCGACGCGCCCGCCCGTCGTGGTCGGACAGCCACCGAAATCGCGAAAATTGACCAGACCTGCGTCCAGTGGCGGCGCCTCGGGCATTTCCGGCCTTTCGTCTCATCGGGCGGTTGGGGCGGTGCATTTTAGAAAGAATTCAGCATATCGCCATGCCAATCTGGCCAGCCCACCCCACGGGGAAGGCTCGCGGAGGTATCCGGCGAGGCGCACCGCCGAACGGGAAAATCCAGTTCTGTCCGACAGTTACGCCCCGAAATGGCGCTAAAGTGGTTTGGGTGTTGCTTGACCTTGGTCGCCGGCACGGTCGATGGTGGCCCTGCAACCGGGTTGGCGGGTTTGCGACGAACGGGCGCCGTGGCGCCGGCAGAGACGCCTTCGGGCGGGTAGCGGGACGGGTCGCGGGTGATGCGGCCGGTTTCCGGGACAGGAGAGGTATGCTTCGACAATCGGCCGTTGGAACAGCCCCCGGGGCCAGGGTTCTGATCATCGACGGCAATGCCGATCGCCGCCGCCTGCTGCGCGACACGGTGCAGTCCTGGGGCTTCGAGGTCATGACCGCCTATGACGGCTATTCCGGCATGAGGCAGATCATGAACGACCGGCCCGATATCATCATCGTCGACGCCGACCTGAAAGGCTGGCCCTCGTCGACGGTGATCGACGGGGCGACGCGCCTCGGCTCGCGGGCGATGATCGTCATGCTGAACGAATCGGCGGCCCATGCCACCTCGCGCCTGTCGCGGCGCCGGATCGTCGGCGTCGTCGACGACGGCAACGCCGTCGACGACCTGCGCCTGCTGCTGACGGCCGCCGTCGACAAGATGGCCCGCAATTCGGCCGACGCACCGC
>NZ_JBAQRT010000176.1:0-4670 GCF_049306435.1 Zavarzinia sp. | reverse complement strand
GCCTCCTCGTCCTCGACTATATCGAGGGCACCACCCTGAGCGCCGCCGCCATTCGCAAGCGGCGGGACGATTGCACGGCCCTGATCGCCCGGACCCACCGTGACATCGCCGGCCACCTGCGTGGGCCCCTCCTGTCGTTCAATGTCTTCCACGTCCTGAGCGACTATGCGCATACGTTGCGCGACGGCGACCACCGCCTGCTGGACCGCCTGCCCGAATTCGCCGACAAGGCCCGCCGGCTGGAGCGGGCGGCCGGCGCCATCGACCTCGTCTTTGGTCACAACGACCTGCTCGCCGCCAACTTCATCGACGATGGCAAGCGCCTGTGGCTGCTGGACTGGGATTACGCCGGTTTCAATTCGCCGCTGTTCGACCTTGGTGGCCTGTCGTCCAACAATGGTTTCGATGCCACGGACGAGGACGCGATGCTGGGCCAGTATTTCGGGCGCCCCCCGGACGATGCCCTGCGCCGCCGCTTCAAGGCGGTGCAATGCGCCTCCCTGCTGCGCGAGGCGATGTGGAGCATGGTCTCGGAACTCCATTCCGATCTCGAATTCGACTATATCGCCTACACGGGCGAGAACCTGGCGCGTTTCGAAGCCGCCTGGACCCTTTTCCTCGACATGGAATGATCATGAGCGATCTGCCTGCAAGCGCCAAAGTCATCGTCGTCGGCGGTGGCATCGTCGGCTGTTCCACGGCCTATCATCTGGCGAAGCGGGGCATCGAGACCCTGCTGGTCGAGCGCCACCAGCTCACCGCCGGCTCGACCTGGCACGCGGCCGGTCTCGTCGGCCAGCTGCGCACCTCGGCCAATATCACGAAGCTGCTGGGCTATTCTGTCGAGCTTTACCGCAAGCTCGAAGCCGAGACCGGCCAGGCCACCGGCTGGAAGATGAACGGGGGCCTGCGCCTCGCCTGCAACGAGGATCGCTGGATCGAGGTGAAACGCCAGGCGACCACGGCACGCAGCTTCGGCCTCGAGATGCATCTCCTCAGCCCCGGGGAAGCCCGGGACCTCTGGCCGCTGATGGCGATCGACGATCTGGTCGGCGCGGCTTTTCTTCCGACAGACGGTCAGGCCAGCCCGTCCGACATCACCCAGGCCCTCGCCAAGGGCGCGCGCATGGCCGGCGCGAAGATGGCCGAGACTGTCTCGGTCTCCGATTTCGTAATCGAGAACGGAAGGGTGCGCGGCATCGTCACCGACAGGGGCGTGGTGCGGGCCGAGAAGGTCGTGCTGTGCGGCGGGCTGTGGACACGGGTGCTGGCGGCCAAGGCCGGGGTCAATGTCCCGCTCTATCCCATCCGGCACCAGTACATCATGACCGAAGCCATCCCCGGGGTTACCTCCTCCCTGCCCACGCTGCGCGACCCCGACCGCCTGACCTATTGCAAGGAAGAGGTCGGCGGCCTGGTCATGGGCGGTTACGAGCCGAACCCCATTCCCTGGAGCGGGCAGAGCGCGCCGGAGGATTTCGCCTTCCGCCTGCTCGACGATGACTTCGATCATTTCGAGCCGATCATGGAACTCGCCCTCGGCCGGGTGCCGGCGCTGGCCGAGACCGGGGTCAAGCAGATGATCAACGGCCTCGAGAGTTTCACCCCGGACGGCAACTGGATGATCGGGGAGGCGCCGGAGGCGCCCGGCCTCTTCATCGGCGCGGGCTTCAATGCCTTCGGCATCGCCTCGGCTGGCGGCGCCGGCATGGCGCTGGCCGAATGGGTCGCGGACGGGGAGCCGCCCTATGACCTGTGGCCGGTGGACATCCGGCGCTTCGGCAAGAACCACTTGGATACCGGCTTCGTGCGTGACCGCACGCTGGAAGCCTATGCCCGTCACTACACGATCGCCTGGCCGGCGGAGGAGTTCAATTCCTGCCGGCCCCTGCGCCGCTCGCCGCTCTACGACCGGCTGAAAGCCAAGGGCGCCTGTTTCGGCGAGAAACTGGGCTTCGAGCGGCCGAACTGGTTCGCCGCCGAAGGCGAGACCCCGGTCGATCGCTATTCCTTCACGAAGCCCGGCTGGTTCGAGGCGGTAGGGCGCGAGCACAAGGCCTGCCGCGAGGCCGCCGTCGTCTTCGACCAGACCAGTTTCGCCAAGGCCTATGTCATCGGCAAGGATGCGGAACAGGCGCTTGGCTGGATCTGCGCCAATGATGTCGCCAAGCCGCCGGGCAAGGTGATCTATACCCAGATGCTGAACGCCAGGGGCGGGATCGAGACCGACCTGACCCTGACCCGGCTGGCCCAGGATCGTTACTACATCGTCATCGGCACCGGCTTCGCCACCCATGACATGGACTGGATCCGGCGGAATATCCCACAGGGGCTGGATGCCCATCTGGTCGATGTCACCTCCGGCTTCTCGGCCCTGTCCCTCATGGGACCGAAGAGCCGGGACATTCTGGCGAGGCTGACCGACGCCGACGTCTCCAACGAAGCCCTCCCCTTCGGCACGGCGAAGCAGATCCAGATCGGCGGCGCCCCCGTCCTCGCCATCCGCATCACCTATGTCGGCGAATTGGGCTGGGAGCTTCATGTCCCGACCGAATTCGCGGCAAAGCTCTACGATGCCCTGTTCGAGGCCGGCGCGGGGCTCGGCCTGGCCGACGCCGGCTACCGCGCCATCGAGAGCCTGCGGCTGGAAAAGGGCTATCGCGCCTGGGGCTCCGACATCGGGCCGGATCACAATCCCTATCAGGCGGGCCTCGGCTTCACCGTGAAGCTGAAATCCGGCATCCCCTTCCTTGGCCGCGATGCCCTGGTCGCGGCCAAGGCGAAGCCCCTGCCCCGGCTGATGGCGGGCTTCACCGTCGACGATCCGGGTGCCGTGCTGCTGGGCCGCGAGACCATTTATCGGAACGGCGAGCGGGTCGGCTGGCTGTCGTCCGGCGGCTTCGGCTACACGGTGGGGAAGGCCATCGGTTACGGCTATGTCCGGCGGGAGGCAGGTGTCGACGCCGATTTCGTGCTGTCGGGCAGCTACGAGCTCGAAATCGCCACCGAACGCTTCCCGGCGACAGTCTCGCTGCACCCCTTCCACGATCCGAAGGGCGAACGCATCCGCGCCTGATCCCTTGGGCGGGGGCGATCACGCTTCCCGCCCTCGTCAGACCTCCCATGCCCTGCCGGCATGAAACCTTCGGGTTCCGCCGGCGAACCCCGATGTGAGACCGCGTTATCGGTCGACACGGGCATGGAGGCGACTTTGGCCGGAGAGCTGGAACAGCAACTCGAACATCTCACCCGCGATTTCGCGGCGCAGGCCCCCGGCGATGTCATCGCCCTGATGGCCGATGCCCTGGCGGCGCTGGCCGACAGCGGCATCGCCGGCAAGGCCCTGACCATCGGCGACGCGATGCCGCATTTCACCCTGCCGGACGCCACCGGCCGGACGCTCGACAGCCGCGCCCTGCTGGACAAAGGGCCCCTGATCGTCACCTTCTATCGCGGCGAATGGTGCCCTTACTGCAACCTGCAACTGGCGGCGTTGCAGCGGCATCTGCCCGCCATCGCGGAGCATGGCGCGACCCTTGTCGCCATCGCCCCCACCCTGCCCGACGGCTCCATGAACATGCGGCAGAAGCTGAATCTGGCGTTCCTCGTGCTTTCCGACGTCGGCAACGTGGTCGCGCGCCAGTTCGGCCTCGTCTATGCGCTGGATAACCGCCTGCGGCCGATCTATGCCGCCTTCGGCGTCGACCTGCCCGCGCGCAATGGCGACGACAGCTGGGAATTGCCGCTCGCCGCCACCTATGTCGTCTCGCGGGACGGCATCATCACCCATAGCTTCCTGACCGCCGACTACCGCCGCCGGCTCGAGCCCGCCTTGCTGCTGCGCTGGCTGGGCGATCTCTGACCCTAAGGATAATCCGATGAACCGACGCCAGGTGCTGGCCGCCATTCTGGCCGTGCCCGCTTTCGCCGCCCTCGCCGGCCCCGCCTGGTCCGGCAGCCGCCTGCCCTTCGATGCCGCCGCCTTCTCCGAGGCGCAAGCCATCGGCGCCCCCATCCTGATCGACATCGCCGCCGACTGGTGCCCGACCTGCCGGGCGCAGAAGCCGATCATCGACAGTCTCCTGGCGGCCCCCGGCAACGAGACCCTGCTGGTGTTCGAGGTCGATTTCGACCGGCAGGCCGATGTCGTCCGCGCCTTCGGTGCCCGCAGCCAGAGCACGCTGATCGCCTATCGCGGCAAGGTCGAGACCGGCCGTTCCATCGGCGACACGCGCCCCAACTCCATCGCCGCGCTGATCCAAAGCGCCGTCGCACCCTGAGGCGGAGCGCAATGTTCGGTCACGAAGCCCTGGCCTTTCTGGCCGGCGTCCTGTCGATCCTGTCGCCCTGCGTGCTGCCGCTGCTGCCCATCGTGCTGGGCGCCGCCGGCGCACGGCACCCGCTGGGCCCGCTCGGCCTTGCCGCCGGCCTTGCCCTGTCCTTCGGCACCATCGGGCTTTTCATCGCGACGATCGGTTATGGCCTCGGCTTCGATGGCGCCGTGGTTCGCCGCGCGGGCGCCGTCCTGCTGCTGGGCGCGGGCGTGCTGCTGCTGGTCCCGGCCCTGCAGGACCGTCTGAGCACCTTCGCCGGCCCGGTCGGCGACTGGGCCGGTCAGCGGCTGAACCAGCTCCAGCCCGGCGGCCCCATCGGCCAGTTCGGCCTCGGCC
>NZ_JBAQRT010000175.1:0-26153 GCF_049306435.1 Zavarzinia sp. | reverse complement strand
GGCTTCGGCATCGCCGGCAGCCTGCTGGGCGCGCCGGACATCGGCCTCGTCACCGCGACGGAAATGGCCGACCGGGTGCGCGCCCTGGCCGAGGCCGCCGGCCCCGCGCCCCTGATCGCCGATGGCGACAATGGCCATGGCGGGCCGCGCAACACGGCGCGGCTGACCCGGCTTTACGAACAGGCGGGCGCCGCCTGCATCCAACTGGAAGACCAGGTCCTGCCCAAGCGCTGCGGCCATATGGCGGGCAAGGCGGTGGTGCCGGTCGAGGATGCGGTCGCCCGGCTGAAGGCGGCGGTCGAGGCGCGGCGGGATCCCGATTTCCGCATCATGGCCCGGACCGATGCGATCGCGACCCATGGCCTCGACGAGGCCTTGCGCCGGGCCGATGCCTATCTGACGGCCGGGGCCGATCTTCTGTTCGTCGAGGCGCCCCGCGACCTCGACGAGATGGCGGCGATCGCCCGGCGCTTTCCGGGCGTGCCCCTGGTCGCCAACATGGTCGAGGACGGCGCCACCCCCGGCCTCGACGTAGCGAGCCTCGGCGAGATCGGCTTTGCCCTCGTCATCCATCCGGTCTCGGCCCTGCTGGTGGCGGCGAAAGCCCTCGACGGGGCTTACCGCCGGCTTCTGGCCACGGGGGGCCTGCCGGCGGATTGGCCCCGCCTCGGATTCGCCGATTACAACAGCCGCATGGGTCTTTGACCCCTACCAGGCGTAGCTGAGGCCGAAGGCGAATTCGGTCGCTTCATTGGCGGCGGAGACGGTCTGGCCGGGCGACAGTCCGTTGCGGCCGTGGAGCGCGACGGGTGGCGACCAGGCGATCGCCGCGTCGAGCGTCATCGCCGCCGACAGGGCGACGCTGAGCCCGCCGGTGACGCCATGGCGGAAGGCGGCCGGCGCGAGGGCGTTCAACAGGCCTTCGCTGCCCGGATAGATCTGATCGGCGTAAGTATAGCCGGCGCGGAGGGCCAGCCCCTCCCCCAGCCGCTGCTGGGCGCCGAGGTGAAGCACCAATTGATTATCCCAGCCGAAGCCGGCGGCGCCATCGCTGCCGAGCGGGGGCTGCCCCGGCCCCAGCGGACTGACGAAGCGGTTCGAGAAGGCCGGCACTTCGGAATAGAAGACATATTTGGCGTCGGCCACCAGATTGAACCCTTCGCCGATCCGATAAGCGAGGCCGCCCGCGAGAACCGCCGGCAGGTCGAGATTGGCGCCTTCCGGCAGCAACCCGCGATATTTGCCATAGGGCCGCATGTCGGCCTCGGTCTGATAGGTCAGGCCGAGGGAAAGCCTCTCCCCCTGATGGTGAAGGCCGATCTTGGCGGCATAGCCGAGGGATTCGTCGATGCCCTGATCGGTGACATGGGCCGCGTCGCTCGACGCGCCGAAAGCCGCCAGGGCACCGAAGCCCCGCGCCTTGAACTGGCCATAGACCAGCGACGGCGACAGGCCGATGGAGGTCCCCGGCGTCAGCCGATAGGCGATGGTTGGCGAAAGGAACAGGGCGGAAGTATCCACCGTGGTCTTGCCGGCGCAGAGCGGCCCCATCCCCGGCAGGCCCGCCGGGCAGCCGGGCCGAACCTGCCCGGGATAGGACACGCCGAGGCCGAACAGGCCATAAGCGGAAAAGGCCGCCGACCAGCGGTCGTCGATCCGCCGCGTCAGGGACATGTAGGGCACGGTGAACAGCCGCTCCTCGCCGTCCCACCGCCCTTCCGCCAGGGGAAACGGCCCGGCCCCCACCCCCTCGACCCGCATCGAGGGTTCGGACAGGATCAGGGTGCCGCCGACCGAAAACTGGTCGGCGACATGGACCGTCGACGCCGGATTGTTGATCGGCGCCACCGCATCCTGGGGCAGGGCCAAGCCGGCGCCCCCCATGCCCTTTTCCTTCGCGCCCACGCTGGTCATCATCACGCCCGCCGCCGCGAAGGCGGGCTCGCCAGCCAGAATTCCACAGGTCCCGACCATCGCCAGGACACCGACACGCCACCCAAATACCATCGCCCTCGTGCTCCCTGCACAATTCGTATGAGCGCGGCCACCTGCTTGTTGTCGTGATTTTCAGGGCCTGGTCGCGCCCCCGATTGGGCGACCGGTTTTCCCCAATCCGGACGCCGACGACAGAATGCTTGCGCGGGACCTGTCGCGAAATGGCATAGTTCGGGGACGGCCTGTGCAAAAATGTTCAACGGGACAGCCGCGAGGGGGAGACATGTACTGGGGCGATCTCATGTTCGTCGTGGCGGTCCATCGCCACGGCAGCTTCAGCGGCGCGGCCAAGGCCCTCGGCGTGACCCATACGACCGTGGCCCGCCGGATCAAGGACCTCGAGCAGCGCTATGGCTCGCGCCTCGTCGATGCCGAGCGCGGCGGCGCGGCGCTGACCGCGGCGGGCGTCACCGTGCTGGAAACGGCGCTGCGCATCGAGGACCAGATGCTCGAACTCGAGCGCCAGGTTTCCGGTATCGATGATCGCCTGACCGGCGCGCTGCGCCTGACCACCTGCGATGCCGGCGCCTGGCTCTACGCCGAGAGTTTTCGCGGTTTCAGCGACAACTATCCGCAGATCGAGCTGGAGCTGATCGTCGACAACGAGATCCGCGATCTGGCGCGGCGCGAGGCGGATGTGGCGATCCGCGCCACCGGCGATCCGCCGCCGGACCTGATCGGACGCCGCATCGACCGGCTGGACCACGCGGTCTATGGCGCCCGGTCCCTGCTGGAGCGGCGGCGCCCGACCAATGATTTTCGCGACCTGCCCTGGATCACCTACGCCGCGCAATATCCGAGGCGCCAGATCGAGGGCTGGATGAACCAGCATGTTCCCGGCGCCAAGGTGGCGGCCCAGGTCGACACGACGCTGATCATGTTGCGCGCGGCCCAGGCCGGCATCGGCGTCGCCGTCCTGCCGACCGCGCTCGGCGACGACGATCCGGAGCTGGAGCGGCTGACCCTGCCCATCGAGGAGCTGAGCCAGGATATCTGGCTGCTGACCCCGAGGGAATTGATGAGCACGGCGCGGATCCGCGCCTTTTACAGCCATATGGCCGGAATCCCCCGGCGACACTGACGAAGCAGGGGGTGCGCCCCCGCTGGCGGGCGGGGCCGGCGGGGGCGCGGCCGATCTTCCTAGAGCAGGAAGTCGGCGCTGGTCAGGACCGGATTGCCGGCGATGCCGATCTGGAAATCGGCCATGCCGTCGCCATTGACGTCGCCTTCGACCACGGTATCCATGCCGTCGGCGGACTGACGCAGCTGACCCGCGACGCCGGTGAAGCCATCGGTGCCGATGAAGCTGAAGGCGTCATTCTCCATCGTACCCGAGTTGGCATCGATCGCGGTCAGCACGATCAGGTCGCCCGACCTGAAATCGGTGATCAGATCGCGGGTCGTCGCGGTGGTGCCGCTGTCGCTCGTCGCCGCGTAGATGAAGCGATCGTCGCCGATGCTGCCCGACAGACGGTCGGCCCCGCCGCCACCGATGAAGCTGTCGTCGCCGCGACCGCCGCGCAGGATGTCGTTGCCCGCGCCGCCGACCAGGAAGTCGGCCTCGATGCCGCCGGTGACCATGTCGTTGCCGGCCCCGGCGTTGAAGTAATAGGCCTTGCCGGCGATATCGGCCGACATGATGTCGCGCTGTTCCGTGCCGAGGGCGACGGCACCGAACATGTCACCCCGGGCCGCGCCCGAGACGAGATCGCGGACGTCGAAGGTCACGCCGGTACCGCCGACGAAGGTGATGCCTTCGTCGTCGACGCGGGAGACCGCGCCTGTCAGCATGTCGGCGCCGTTCTCGGCCTGCAGGCGAACGGCGAGACCGCCATCCTGATTGGCCATCGTGTTGCTGTCGTTCACATTGCCGTTACCGACCTGCGACGAGGTGAACGTCAGGCGGACCTGGCCGGGGGCGGCCGCGTTGACCGTGACCATGTCCATGTCGCCGCCGAGATCGATCCTGTCGGCACCATCGGTCGAGACATTGAAGATCGCCCGGTCGGCACCCGCGCCACCGAAGATCTGGTCCCGATCCGCGCCGCCGATGAAGCTGTCGGCACCATCGCCGCCGAACAGATAATCGTTGCCGCCCCCGCCGACCAGGAAGTCGTCACCCGCCCCGCCCATGGCCGTGTCGTTGCCGAGGCCGAGGTTGAAATAATGATCGCCGGCGACGACGGTACCCGCCGCGTCGCGGCCCGACGTGCCGAGGATGGCCGCCTCGAACATGTCACCCCGGGCGACACCGGACACGAGATCGCGCACATCGAAGGTCACGCCGGCCGTGGTCGCGACGAAGGTGATGCCCTCGTCGTCGAAGCGGCTGATCGCGCCGGTCAGGCCATCGGCGCCATCCTCGGCCTGCAGGCGGACGGCGAGGCCGCCGTCCTGATTGGCCAGCGTGTTGCTGTCGTTCGCGTTGCCGTTGCCGACCTGGGCGGACGTGAAGCTGAGGCGGATCTGGCCCGGAGCCGAGGCCGAGACATTCACCCGGTCGTCGCCATCGCCGAGGTCGACGCTGTCGGCGCCATCGGTCGAGACATTGAAGATCGCGGTATCGCCACCGGCGCCGCCCCTGATCATGTCCGCACCGCCGCCGCCGATGAAGCTGTCGGCGCCGAGACCGCCGTCCAGCATGTCGTTGCCGGCGCCGCCGACCAGGAAGTCGGCGAGATCGCCGCCGGTCACATCATCGTCGCCCTGGCCGGCGTTGAAGTAATAGGCCTTGCCGGCGAGGGCGGCGATCAGCGTGTCGCCGTCCGAGGTGCCGAGGGTGGCGGCGCCGAACTGATCGCCCCGCGCGACGCCCGAGACGAGATCGCGGATATCGAAGGTCACGCCGGCCGTGGTCGCGACGAAGGTGACGCCTTCATCGTCGAAGCGGCTGACAACGCCCGTCGGCAGGTCCATGCCGTTTTCGGCCTGCAGGCGAACGGCGAGGCCCCCGTCCTGATTGGCCATCGTGTTGCTGTCGTTCACATCGCCATTGCCGACCTGCGACGAGGTGAAGCCGAGACGGATCTGCCCGGGCCCCGAGGCCGCGACATTGACGAGATCGGCGCCGGTGCCGAGGTCGACCATGTCGCTGCCGTCGGTCGAGACGTTGAAGATCGCGATATCGTCGCCGACGCTGCCGAAGACGGCGTCATTGCCGGCGCCGCCGATGAAGCGGTCGTCGCCGCCGCGGCCGCGCAGCATGTCGTCGCCCGCGCCGCCGACGAGGAAATCATCGCCGTTGCCGCCGGTCGCCCAATCGTCGCCCCGACCGGCGTTGAAGTAATTCGCCCGGTCACCCTGGTCGATCAGGCGATCGTTGCGGAAGGTGCCGAGGCCGACCACCTCGAACAGATTGCCGCGCTGGACGCCGGAGACGATGTCGCGCACGTCGAAGGTCAGACCCGGCGTCTGCGAGACGAAGGTGATGCTCTCGTCGTCATAGCGGGACAGCTCGCCCGTGGGCATACCCATGGCGTCTTCGAGCTGGAAGCGAACGGCGAGACCGCCGTCCTGATTGGCGAGCGTGCCGGCGTCGAGGGCGTTGCCATTGCCGACTTCCGCGCTGGTGAAGGTGACGCGGATTTCGCCGGTGCCGGCGCTGGTCACATTGACGACATCGTTGCCGAGCCCGAGGTCGACGCTGTCGGCGCCATCCATGGACACATCCACCGTCGCCGCGTCGTCGCCGCGCAGGCCGGTGATCGTGTCGTTGCCGGCTCCTCCATTGAACTGGTCGGCGTCGTTGGTGCCGGTCAGCACGTCATCCCCTGCCGTGCCATTGAAAATCGCCATTTGCCCCTCCGGGTCTGGTATTGACGCCCCGCGGCATTCCGAGGGCGGGAGGACGTCCTCTGTCGCGTCCCCCATCGCTGTTACGGGGTTTGTCCGGGGCCGGATGCGGGCATGACGCGAAGGCGTGGCGCCAAATCCCAAATGGTCGGACGGGGAGAATCGGCGGCGGCGGAAAACGAAAAACCCCGGATGGCCAGGCCATCCGGGGTTTTCAGTTTGGTGCGGTCGAGAAGACTCGAACTTCCACGGGAGTTACCCCACAAGCACCTCAAGCTTGCGCGTCTACCATTCCGCCACGACCGCTCCGGGCAGGCGGGGGTAGTAGCAAACTCGGCCGGGGGAGGCAAGCACTCTTTGCTAGGTCAGTTCGAGGTGCAGGAGAAACTGGCGATCCGCTTGCCGTCGATTTCGCCGATCGTGTCGAGACGGGCCGCGCGGCTGTACTGCGCGCAGTGAATCTGCGCCTTTTCGGTCGCCTTCGCGAGTTCGTCGACATCATCGTCGATCGCGACCGTATAGCCGTTGGGGGTCGCAGTGAGCGGCGCGCGGGGTCCGGCGCAGGCGCCGAGGCCGGCGGCGAGGGTGGAGACGAGAATCAGGGGAAGGCTGCTTCGCATGCGCATGGCGATACTCCGTGTTGGGCCCCCACGACCTAACACGGTGCGCCGCGCACAAGTTCCGCTGGTTTCAGATACCCGACCCGTCGGCTTCGAGATGGATGCCGCATTCCTTCTTCTCGGTGCCGGCCCAGCGGCCGTCCCGATAGTCGCCGCCCGGCACCACGCGATCGGTGCAGGGCATGCAGCCGATCGAGAGATAGCCGTCCTCGACCAGCGGATGGGGCGGCAGGTCATGGGCGATGCGATAGGCGTCCAGCGCCTCGGCATCCCAGGAAATCAGCGGGTTGACCTTGACGAGGCCATTGGCGGACTCGAGATTGGGCAGCTCCGCGCGCTCCTGGGTCTGGAAGCGCTTGCGGCCGGTGATCCAGGCATCGAAACCCGAAAGCGCGCGGTTCAAGGGCTCGACCTTGCGCAGACGGCAGCAGGCATTGGGATCGTCGCGCCAGAGCACGCCATCGGGATCGCGCGCGGCGACCGCCACCGGATCGGGCTCGATGGTGCGGACATCGGTCAGGCCGAGCAGCCTGGTCAGGCGGTCGCGATAGCGCAGGGTCTCGCCGAACAGCTTGTCGGTATCGAGGAAAATCACCGGGATGCTGCGGTCGACCTTGGCGACAAGGTGAAGCAGCACGGCGGATTCGGCCCCGAAGGAGGAGACAAGGGCGATCCGGCCACGGAATTCGAGCTGGGTCATGACCTTGACCAGGCCTTCCCCGTCGAGCGGACCATAGAGATTGCGCAGCGCCGCCGCGTGATCACGCGCCCATTGCTTGCGATCGGCCGCCAGGGCATTCATGCCAGCCATTCCTTCTCGTCCAGATATGCATCCGACCGGCGGGAAACGTCCCCGGGGGTCAGGCCTTGCTCGCGCCATTGCCGCCGAACCGCGGCCAGTTCCTCGAGCCTCTGGCCCCATTCGGGACCGAAGGCGCGTTCCAGATGACGGCGCAGGCGGCGCGCCAGCGCCGGGCTCTTGCCGCCGGTCGACACCGCGATCGTCAGATCGCCCCGCCGGACCAGGGCGGGCAGATGCACGTCGCACAATTCGACGACATCCTCGACATTCACCAGCGCCCCCGCGGCCCGTGCCGCCGAAGCCACCGCTTCCGCCTCGGCGCGGACAAGACCGGCGACGATGACGAGGCGCGCACCGATCAGCGCCGCCGCGTCCGGCAAACCATCCCGCCAGCGATCGCCAGCCGCCGCGCGAAGCTCGGGACCGGCGCCGGGGGCGTAAACCGCGACATCCACGGCGCCCGACTGATCGACGAGGGCCAGCCGTTTCGACACGACCTCGCCCCGGCCGACGACGGCGACCGAAAGACGGCTCATATCGAGTGCCAAGGGCAGCATCGCCACCTCGAAACCAGGGATCTCGCTTCCCGGCCGGCACACAGGCGTGCCGGACAGATTGGGATGCGGACGATATGGGAATTAGGTTCTTTCACGCAATATCTAATTAATGCGAAACCTATCACATGAACCGAATGTATTAATATGTTGTCAGGGAATCACAGCCTAACCTGACACAAGGAGGCTCATGCCATGTCCGACCTCGCCACCTTGGCCGTCACCATGAATTCGCTGCAGACACGGAGCGAGGTTTCCCTCGTCGCGGTCAAGCAGAACGCGGATTTCCAGCGTCAGGTGGTGGCGGAACTGTTCGCGACCATGGAAGCGATGCCCCGCCCGCCGGAAGGCATGGGCCAGCAGGTCGATCAACTGGCCTGAGCCCCCAGCCCCGGCTTTCGCCGCGGCGGATGACGGGCAGACATGCGGCGGCGGCATGACTTCGCCGCCGGCCCTTTCAGGTCACGGTGGCGACAGGCGGGATTTCCGCGGCATGGCGCGACCTGTGGCGCGGGGCCGGCTTGGTCGGCGCCGCCTCGGCCACGGCATCGGGCGCCCTGCCCGCCAGCGCCGCTTCCGCCGCCACGCGCAATTCCTCGAGCGAGGCATTCAGGAACGCCACGAAATCGGCGATGTCGGGCATGATCCGCCGGCACGACGAGACACCGATCGAGATCGTGCCCTCGTAACTGAAGATCGCCAGCAGAAGGCCCATGCCGTCGAAGATCGGGCCATAGCCGATCTGGGCCACCAGCTTGTTGCCGAGACTGTAAAGCGGGATCTGCGGCCCTGGCACATTGGTGATGACGCAGTTGAAGATCGGACTGTGGCTTTCCGCGACCTTCATCCGGGTGTAGAGCCGCGTCGCCAGCGCCGCCGTCGCCGAGGGCACATATTTCGTGTAATCGGTCAGGGTGCGGGCGCCGATCGCGTTGGTCAGGCTCTTCGACTTCACCGTGTTCTCGTGCACCGCCGCGAGGCGGGCCAGCGGATCGGCGACATCGGTCGCGATCGAGACCAGCATCCCCGAGACCTGGTTGCCCAGCTTGCCCTTCTCGGTCTCGGCGCGCACCGAAATGGGCGCGAAGGCGATCAGCGACTTCTCGGGCAGGGCATGATGCTTGTCGAGCCAGCGGCGCAGGGCTCCGGCGCAGACGGTCAGGATGACGTCGTTCACCGTCGCCCCTTCCACCGCCTTGCGGATGCGCTTCACCGTGTCGAGCGGGAAGACCGCGCCATCCCATACCCGCTGGGCCGAGATCGGCACGTTCAGCGGCGTGCGCGGCGCCTGGAAGGGCGCGGGCGGCGGATCCTCGCGGTATTTCGGCAGGCGGGCGACGGTGCCGATGACGGTCGACGCCAGCTTGGCGCCGCCCTCGACCAGCTTGAAGGGCGCGACGGCGGAGGCGAGGGCGGTGCGCAGCAGCAGATTGCCGGCGGTCGGCACCCGCTCGGGCACCCAGCGGCGGCGCGGCGGCTCGATGTTGCGGCCCTCGGGCGTCAGGTCGGTCAGGGCGAAGAGGATATCATTGCCCGAGACGCCGTCGATGGCGGCATGGTGGATCTTGATCAGGGTCGCGAAACTGCCCGGCGGCAGCCAGTCGATGCCGTCCAGCCCCTCGATGACGTAGAATTCCCACAGGGGCCGGCTGCGATCGAGCGGATGGGACAGGATGCGCGAGGCCATGGTGACCAGCGAGCGCCAGTCGCCCGGCGACGGCACCGCGACATGGCGCAGGTGATAGTCGAGGTCGAAATCCGGATCCTCGATCCAATAGGCCCGGTCGAGCGACAGGGGCACCTCGACGAGACGCTGGCGGAAGGTGCGGGCGAGGTGCAGCCGCTCTTCTATGCCGCGGCGGATGGCTTCGAAGCTGAACGGCTGGGCCGCCGACGCCGGCGTGTAGAAACACAGACCGGCGATATGCATCGGCGAATTGGCGGTTTCAAGATGGAGGAAGCCCTGGTCCAGACCGCTCAACTGATGCATGGGCGCCATCTCCCGCGTTCGAGTGTTTTCCAACAGCGATACGCAACTGACAGGCGACCATAAAACAACGACGCCGCCGGGTCACCGGCGGCGTCGGGATCGAAACCAATGTGGGCTGTTATGGCACAGGCTTCAGCGTCGGCAGAACCGGTGGACGGCTGACGGTCTCGGCACCGCCCCCCTTGCTGTCCCGCGCCGGCTTCAGCGCGACGAGACGAACCGGCGTCCCCGATACCTCGACCACGCTGCGTTTCGCGGCCGGGGTGCGGGCGCCATCAGCCCTTTCGGTCGGGCGGCGCGTGGGCACCAGTTCGGCGAGCGGCGCGCCCGGATCGCCGGCCGACACCACCGGGCGTCCCATCACCACGGGCTTGCCTTCGCGGATCTGGACCGAACCGCCGGCCAGCTGGGCATCCAGCGTGCCGGAGGCCGCGCCACGCGCGGGCACCGAGACGGCGACCATGCCGGCATTCGCCGGACGCGGAACGGCGGAGCGGACGGGCGTGTTGTCGGCGCTGGCCATGACCTGCTCGACATCGCCATTGTCACGGCCCTTGCCGTCGCCGTTATAGATGAAACCGAAGAGCGGATAGACCGAGGTGCCGTAATCGTCGACCACCGGATACCAGACCCGGACCATCGACCAGTCGTTGCGCGGCGAAACGTCGATCACGGAAACGCCGCGATCGACCATGCCCTTGCGGCCGCTGCGGCGGGTGGCCCAATTGGCGTGGTCGACGACGACTTCGCGGGAATTGATCACATTGCGGACCACGGCGACATGGCCGCGGCGCATGCCGTTGGCCCGCTTGAACACCATGACCGCGCCGGTCCTGGGGCGGACACCGGTGCCGTAGCCTTCGCTGCGGGCCTGGCCCCACCAGGTCCAGGCATCACCCGAAATCTGCACACCGGAAATCTGACGGGCATAGGGGACGCATTCGATGGCCTTGGCGGGCGACATGACCGAAAGCGAAATCACGATTGCCAGAGACGCGATAACGCCGCGACCAAACCGTCCTGCACGCGTCACCATCTTGCCCCCTGCCGTTCAGTCCAATTGCCCTGCCCAGCCGGTGTAACAAACCGAAATAATCATGTCCACCGGCATTCGCCCGGGGTTCGGGAGGACCGGCGGGGGCAGAACGGGAGGCTTGCCACAATATCTGGCCCGAATCCCGCCATCCCCGTTGCCGGAGAACGCAACCCGTTGCTAAAGCTGAAGGCGCGGACCCTGTCATTCATCCCAATGTGGATAGGAAAAAATGTTGCTTCTCTTTGCCGACGAACCGGCGCCGGTCGAAGTCCTGAACGAGTCGGGCGCCGGCGACGCCGTGCTGCTGTGCGACCATGCCAGCCCCCTGCTGCCCCGCCGGCTGGGCGACCTCGGTCTGAGCGAGGCGCGGCGGCGGGAGCATATCGGCTGGGACATCGGCGCGGCCGCCGTCGCCCGCCAGCTCTCGGCCGCGATCGACGCGCCGCTGGTGCTGACCGGCTATTCCCGACTCGCCATCGACTGCAACCGGCCAACGGGGGTGCCGACCTCGATCCCCGAGGTCACGGGCGGCATCGCCGTGCCGGGCAATGCCGGCCTCGACGCCGGAGCGCGCAAGGCGCGGGAAGAGGCGCTGTTCCACCCCTACCATCAGGCGATCATCAGCCTTCTGGACCGGCGCCGGGCCGCCGGTCGGCGCAGCGTCGTGCTGGCGATCCATTCCTTCACCCCCGACCTCGGGGCGCCCCGGCCCTGGAACATCGGCATCACCTATGGCCGCGACCGGCGGCTGGCCGGGGCCTTCATCGAGACCCTCGAGCGGCGCTGGCCGGAGATCCGCGTCGGCGACAACCTGCCCTATGCGGTGACGGATTCCGGCGACTACGCGATGCCGGTCCATGGCGAGGGCCGGGGCCTGCTGCATGTCCTGATCGAGATGCGCCAGGACGGTGTCGCCGATGCCGCGGGCCAGGCCCTGTGGGCCGGCCGGCTGGCGGATTGCTGGCGCGAGATCGCGGCCCGGATCGAGACGGTCGAAGCCGGCGCCGTCAGTCGGTGACGGTGAAACTGCCGGTCATCGTGATGTGATCGGGCAGGATCCCGACGAAGATCTCGGGCATGACGCGGCAGCTGCCGTCCGGGCGGAACTGGTAGCTGGCCGTGATGGTGATGTTCGGCCCGGCGAAGCTGTCCGCCGTGAACTGCGGCGAGCAGCCGCTCATGTTCATGAAGCCGGACATCCGGTCGTCCTTGATGTCGTTGAAGATCTGCTGCCGGTCGGTCGCGTCCTCGCCCAGCGAAACCAGACGGGAAATTTCCGACAGGCGATGACGCAACTGGACGCGATCGGCCAGGATCTCGCCGAAGGAAAGCACGCCGAACAGCATCGCGAACATCAGGCTCGAGATCAGCGCGAATTCGATCAGCGTGGCGCCGCGCTCGCCGCCATTACCCTGCGGTGAAGCCGCCCCGTCGATCATACGCCTTGCACCCATCTTGGCTCTCCAACATTGCCCCGGGCCCGCCCCCTTCAACGGACAAGCCGGCCCCCCGTCGTGCAGGTCAGCCGCGCCCCCACGTCGACATTGGCCACGCCAATGGCCAGTGCGTTCAGCAGATGGTTCACGAGCGGATCCATGATACCCGAGACTGACGACAGGATTGGCTGCAAATTCGTCACCGTCGTGCCGATGACGGAATCCGCAGCCGAAATCAGCACGTTCAGGACGGAACCGTGACCGTCCGGTTTGTAGCTGTGGAAATGGGCACCGGCCAGCGTCGATTTCACCGAAGCGATGATACCCTGCTCGTTCTTGCGCGGATGTTCGCAATAGGGCGGCGGCGGCGCGTTGCCCTTGTAGCAGGTCCCGGCCGTGTCGGAGCCGACATCGGGCGGGTTCGCGAAGACATCGACCGGATAGACCGTGCCCAGAATGTCGGTGTCGAGATAGAGGCCGAGCCCGCCTCCCTTCATGGCCACCCGGCTGTCGCACGTATAGGTCTGGCTGCACAGGAGCGCGGTCAGGCAGGTCTTGGTCGTGGTGCAGAGCTTGGAGCCGATGTCGAGAAGGGACAGGGGCTCGACATGCGGCGCGGTCGTCGACGAGAAGATGGCGTCGACATCGCTGATCCGCCCGACCCGCAGGCTGGCCGCCTGCGACGAGATCTGCACATCGAGGCTCTTGGCGGCGTCCGTCGGTGGACAGCCATAGCCCGTGACATAGGCCGAGGCCCCGCCGACATCGACCACGATGTCGAGGCCCGGAGGACGGCCATCGCCCTCCGATCGGGTCAGCAGCTGGATGTCCAGCAGCTCGCGCTGTTCGGTCCTGGTCCCGATGAAGAGGAGATTGCTCAACAGGTTGAGCAGGGACTGCACCGAGCCCACGAAATTGAGACCGACAGCCGATGTCAGCACCGGCGCCAGGGGCGAGGCCATGGCCGCCATGTCGGTCAGGAGCTTGGACAGGGTCGCCAGCGCCGGGATGTCGATACGGATATAGAGCCGGATCTGCGCGGTGCGCACGAAGATGCCGCCGCGGCTCACATCCTTGCGGTCCGCATCCGACAGGGCCTCGACCACGGCCGGATTGCCCACGGCGGAAATCTGCGGCGGCTCGACAATGGTGAAACGGATGGAAATGGTGGCGTTGGCGCCGCCCATGTTCAGGAAGGGGAAGCCGGAGACCGTGGCGGGATCGATTTCCACCGCCCCGCTGACCGCGTGGTTCGAATGGGCCACCAGCAGGGCGGAATAGACGATCTCGAACAGGCTCATGTCGAAGTCGAGACCAACGGCGTTCATGCCGGTCTGCGCCGAGACAAGATCGGAAAGCCGAAACTGCAGGGCGCGGACATCGGCGGAAAAACCATTGCCGGAATTGAGGCCCGAAAGTTCAAGGCCCGTGGTGGTGTCGGAGCCGACCGTCGTGGCCGCCGCGGCCAGGAAATCACCGATGCGGATCGGGCTGTCCAGCACCGCGTCATAATCGCCGGCCGAGACCCCGATCGACAGGGCCAGGGCATCGAGAAAACCGAGCAGGTTGACCTCGGCATTGGCGATGCCGTTCGCGCCGAGGAAATTCAGACTGGCATTGCCGCCAAGGACACCCAGCACCTGATTGACCAGACCCTTGTGGGTCTTGAGCAGCGTGCTGCTGATGGTCAGCTGCGCGACCGGCGAACCGGCCTTGACCGCCGTCGCCCGACCGGCGACGTCAAGGCCGTCGATGTTGAAGATCTGGCTGAAGAAGCCCGGCGATCGGCTTCGCCCTTCAAGGCTCAGGGCGTTGGCGTCGATGCCGTTCGCCGTGAAGCGATCCGCCAGCGGCTTCAGCGCGCCATTCTGGTCGCGCGCCTCGAAATTACCGAGACACAACTGAACCTGGCCTGGCGTCGCCCCCCCTCCGCAACCCGAGGCCACGGTCAGATGCTCCCCCAGGCTTTGGTAATTGAAGTCGAGGACGGCCTGGGCCGCCGAGATCGCGGCCGCCTCGCTGCCGGCATCGTCCTTCAGTTCGGAAACCGCGGCGACAGCCGCGAGATCGAGCGCATCCTGCAGGCGCTGCTTTGAATAATACGCGAAACCGGCATCGATGATCAGCGCGACCATGCCGGCGATCGGCACCAGACAGGCGACCAGCAAAAGCGCGGCCATGCCTCCTTCGCCCGGCGATCTCAGGTTCCTCGCCAACGGCATTCCACTCCCCCACTCCGGATTCACGGCTTCCCGCCTGGGGGCCGAGATGTCACCGAATTGAAGGCTTTAAACTATGGAGAAGGTGTTAACGTCGGGGAATCCGCGGGTTTCCGGTCAGTCCGCGACCGTGAAACTGGCGCGGGTCCCGATGCCCTCGGGCAGCAGGCCTGTGAAGACTTCGGGCATGACCCGGCAACGGCCATCGGCCTGATACTGGTATCGGGCCGTGATGGTGATGGCGGGGCCGGCGAAACCGTCCGCCTCGAATTCCGGTGCGCAGCCGTTGATGTTCATGAAACCGGCCAGACGCTTGCCCCTGATCTGTTTGAAGATCAATTCCCGGTCGGTCGCCCCCTCGCCCAGTGAAACCAGGCGGGAAATCTCCGACACGCGGTGGCGCAACTGGACCTGATCGGCCAGGATTTCACCGTAGGAGAGGATACCGAACAGCATCGCGAACATCAGGCTCGAGATCAGCGCGAATTCGATCAGCGTCGCGCCGCGCTCGCCGCCTTCGCTCGCCCGCGAGCGCCGTCGCCGGCTTGGCTTCAACGGTTTCCGCGAGCCGTCGGCCCGGACGATCCTAATTGACAAGGCGCGCCCCCGCATTGCAGGTCAGATTGGCTCCGACGGAAATCTTCGCGATGTCGATCCCGAGGAAATCGAGCAGGAAATTCACGATCGGGTCGAGCAACGGCGACAGTAAGTTGGAAATCGCCGTCTGCAGCAGGCCGACCACCGTATTGACCGCCGATCCGACGAGGTTGAGCAGGCCACCGAGCCCGCCCGCCGGCGATGAGGGCCCATAGGACTGGATGGTCACATGGGCGAGGGTCGACGACAGGCTCGCGACGATGTCGGTGCTCGAGGTCGACTGCTCGTAAGGGGTATGGCCGATATCGGGGAGGTTGGGATCGGCGTAGGCCAGGCTGCGGTCCGAGCCGGCGACATCGGTATTGACGGCAAGGCCCATGCCGCCGCCTTCGAAGGCCCGCCGCGGCTCGCAGGTCGAGACCACGAGCAGGAAGACCCTGCAGGTCTTCACGCCGAAATCGACAAGGGGAATCGGGCTGACCGTGGGGACGCTGGTCGACGAGAAGACGGACGCGAGGTCGATCCGGCCGACGCGCAGATTGGCGGCCGAGGTCCGGGCGGAAACGCTGAGGCGCTTGGTATCGGCCGGCGTGTTGGGACAGTTGTAATCCGTCACCCAGGCCTGTCCCGCGCCAACGTCGAGACTGACGTCGATGCGGATCGGGTTGCCGGGCACCAGCTGGATATCGGTCACCTGATAAGGAATGCCGACGAGGGAGCCGACGAGGCCGGTCAGCGCCGAGACGAGATTGAGGTGGAGAACGTCGTTCAGCAGCGTCGTCACCGGCCCCGCCAGACTGAGCACCGCGTTGACGAGACCGACGACGGACGACAGCGCCGGGAGATTGACCGACACGACCGCCCGTACCTGCGCCGAACGCACGAAGATCCGGTCGGCGCCCAGCGGATTGGCCTTGGCCAGCGCGGGATTGCCGATCGCGGAAAGCTGCGGCGGCTCGATCACCGAGAGTTTCAGCGTGACCGAACCGACGCCGGGGACCGAAATCGGCACGCCGGCTTCAAGACCATGACGGCCATTGGCCGCCTCGATCGTGGCCTGGACCAGGGAAAAGACGTTGAGGCCGGTATCGAGGCCGGCCGCGCTCGTCCCGGTGGCGACATCCAGAATGGAGCCGAGCGCGAGGCTCCAGCCCGCCGGCACCACCGCCTGAAGGGCGACGAGGCCGGCGATGGCGTCCGCCTGCAGCGAGGTCGGCGACCCCTGCCCGAGGACATCGGCCATCGCCCCCAGCAGATCGCCGACCTGAATGGGCGCGTTCAGCACATCGTCGTAATTGCCGGCCCCGAGACCGAGATCGACCGCCAGCACATCGAGATAGTCGAGGAGGCTGACACTGGTGCCGACAAGCCCGTTCCAGCTCGCGACCGAGAGATTGACGCTGCCGCCCAGCAGGCCGCCGAACAGGGCGTTCAGCAGCGGCGACTTGGTGCTGTCGACGGTCACCAGCGTGCTTTTCAGGGTCAGCTGGGCCAGGGGCGAGCCCGCCTTGACCGCCGTCGCCACGCCGGCGACATCGAGTTCCGATATCTCGAACAGCGTCGCAAAGAAACTGGGCGACGGCGCCCGGCCGTAGAGCCGCACGGCGTCACAGCCGTTGCAGTTCGTCGCTTCGTTCTGGAAGCGGTCGACGAGGGCCGGCCGGTTGCCGTTATCGTCCTTGTCCGCATGATAATTGCCGAAGCAGATGTTCACGCTGCCGACCACCGTCGGCACCGAGCAGCCATAACCAAGGGGAAGAGATTCCCCATTGTCGAGATTGTCCGCGAGCGCGGCGGACGCTTTCTGATAAGCCGCCGCCGTCGCGCCCTGCCCCGACAATTCCCGGGCTGCGGAGATCGCCGCGAGATCGAGCGTATCCTGCAGCCGCTGGCGCTGGAAATAGGCAAAGCCAAGATCGACCACCATGGCGACCATGCCCAGCAGGACGACCAGCGACGCGGCCAGCAGGATGGCGGCGACACCGCTCTCCCCCGCGTGGCGCCGGCTCGTCGTGCTGCCTGGTATGATGGTCATGGTGCGGCGCGCCTTTCAGGCTCAGGGCACGGTGAATTCGTTCCTTGCCGACAGCGTATCCGGCGTCGGCAGGAAGAAGGTCGGCATGGTCCGGCAGCCATCGGCATTGAAATCATAGGTCCCGGTCACGACCACGGTGCCCGAGGTAAAGCTGGGCGACGGAAAGTCCACGCAAGCCTGGTCGAAGCCACTGTTGTCAATGATGCGCACGCGGGCGGCGTTGAAGCGGGTCTGCCGGTCCGCCGCATCCTTGCCGACCGCGACCTGGCGCGACAGCTCGCCAACCGCGTATTTCAGCTCGATGTAATTGGCCAGGATCTCGCCGTAAGCGAAGACGCCGAGCAGGATCAGCACCATGATGCCGCTGGCGATCGAGAATTCGATCATGGCGACGCCCCGCTCGCCCGCGGCCCGGGCGCGCCGGCACCAGCGATCAGGGAACAAGTTTCGCATTGCCACACTCCAGATTGACGACGGCCACATCCGCCGTCCCGACGCGAATGCCGAGGGTGTTCAGCAACAGGTCGACGATCCCGTCGAGAATCGGCCCCAGCACGCTGGTCAGCAGGAACTCCACGATGGTCAGTACCGGGCTGAGGATGGCGGAGACGAGGCCGCCGACCAGACCGCCGAGTTGCAGGCCGAGTTTCGATTGCAGATCCTGCCCCAGGGTCGAGATGATCTGTTTCGTGCCGACATGGATGCTGCTCGGGAAGTCGACAGTGTCGGGCTGATGCCCGGCCTCGGCGAAACTGGCATACAGATCCGGGAAGGCCGCTTCGTCGGTGGTTTCGCCGCTCGTGATGTCGGTATTGGCGAAACTCGGCGCGGCGACCGGCAGATTGACGCCCAGCGTGAGATCGAGCAGCGGAATACCGAAGAGATCGAGATTGAGAACGCTGAGCGGCGTCGCCACCGCCGCCTGATTGTTGGACAGGAAGGCGGTGCGGTCGACCTCGCCGACCACGGCGGTGAGAAGGCCGGTGTCGATATCCATCCGCACGTAGCGATCGGCCTGGGCCGGCGCCTCGCACCCCAGTTTGGTGACCCGCGCCTCGGCCGGGGCGACATCGACGCCGACCGAGAGATTGTCGCCGCCGGGTAGAAGTTCGAGATGGAGGCCGATGAGTTGCAACAGCGACAAGACCCCGTTCAGCGTCTCGACCACGCCGCCGAGCGGGCCACCGAGATCGATCCGCAGCAACAGCCGGATCTGGGCCGTGCGCAGCAGATTATCGCCGCTGGCGATATCGCCTTCGGTCACGATCCGCTGCTGCATCCCCTCGACCACCGAGACATCGAGGCTGGCGCCGAGAAACGTGCCGAGCGAGACGGCGATGACATGTTCGCCCGTCGCATTGGTGGTGTCATTGGGCGAGACGGCGAAAATGCCGGCGGTGACCAGGTCGAAGACATTGAGCGTGGTGGCGAGGCCGCTCTGCGCCGTGCCGAGGCCAACGCCGAGGAGATCGCCGAGCTTCACGGTGACATCGCTGAGCCCCACCAGCGGCAGTTTGGAAAGGCCCGGAAAGGCGTCGCCCAGGCCCAGCCCCAGACCGAGCGCCGATGGATCGCCGGCGGCGGCATTTTGCGCCAGTTCGGCGGCGAGGCCGATCACGCCGAGCGCGGAAACATCGGCCCCCAGAAGACCATCGTAATCGCCGACATTGAGCCCGGCCCGCACCGCGTAGGCGTCGAGAAAGCCGAGAAGATCGACATTGGCGCCAAGCAGCCCGTTGTAGTCGAGCGCGGTCAGGTTGACGCTGCTGCCGAGCAGCGCGCCAAGAATGGTGTTCAGCAAGCCGTTGTCGAGCCCGGCAAGACCGCTGCCGATGCGCACCGTGGCATAGCGGCCGGTGGTCACCGCCGTCGCCCGCGCCGCGACATCGAGAGAATCCGTCGCGATGATGCGCGAAAAGAAGCGGGGCGACGGATCGCTGCCGGTCAGGCGCACCGCCGTCGGCGACGCCGAGCCGCTGGCCGATTCCGCGACGAAGCGATCAAGGGGTGAATGGGTGCGGTCATAGCGGCCGAATTCGATCGCCTTGATCGCTTCGGCGTCGAAGCCATTTTCGGTCATGACGGTGATGGCGGCCGTGCGGGCTTCCGCCCGCTCGGTCGTGGTGCCGTCCAGCTGGCGCGCCGCCGCCATCGCCGCCAGATCCAGCGAATCCTGCAACCGCTGCTTCTCGTAGCGGGCGTAACCGAAATCGACGACGAAACCGGCCATCAGCAGCAGAATGGGCAAGGCCACCGCGAAAATGATGGCCGCCGCGCCGCGCTCGCCGCCTGCTGGCGCGCGTTTCCGCCCTGATGTCCTGGCTTCACTCATAGAACCGACCCCATTGGTGAACGCCGAGACCTTATCCCCGATACAGGCCACGTTCACACCGTTTCAGGTTCAATTTGATCCGACACTGGTTAATAAACTTAAACGAGAGAGTGAATCGGCCGGACTTATAACCCCATTCTGGGGCATTCGAATCCTCATGCCCCGCCACCCCCCAGACCGAAGGCCATCGCCCGCATGATGGCGGCATAGTGACAGATGGACGCCGCGAGCACGAAACCATGCCAGATCGCATTCTGGAACGGCAGACGGTTCCAGACGTGGAAAACCGTCCCGATCGAGAACAGCAGGCCGCCGACACCGATCAGGATCGAGGTCGAGATTTCGAGGGCGTCGAGCAACTGGCGGAGCGGAATGACCAGGATCCAGCCCAGCGCCAGATAGATGCCGATGAAAGTCCTCTCGAACCTACGGGGAAAGGCGACCTTCACATAGACGCCGATGGCGGCGATGCCCCAGATCGTCGTCGTGATGGCGATCGCCCAGGCGCCGTCGAGATAGCGGGTGGTGAAGGGCGTGTAGGTCCCCGCGATCATGACGAAAATGGCGGCATGATCGAGCCGGCGCAGGAATTCGCGCCGGGCCGATGGCCGGGTCAGATTATAGGCTGAAGAACAGAGCAGCATGGCGTTGAGGCCGACGACATAGGGCAGCGTCGCCGCCAGCGCCCCGCCGGTGCCGCGCAGACCGACAAGGACCAGCAGCACCAGACCACCTAGAACGGCAAAGCCGATGCCGGCGAAATGAATGATGCGGTCGGCCCGCAATTCCGCCGCTTCATAGGTTCGCGGCCCCCAGGTGAAGGGTGCCTGCGTCATGACGCGCCCCCTGGAACCGGCGCCAAGCTGTAACCCAACATTCCGTCCCCTCTGACCCCTCGCCAGTCTAGCATCCGGTCGGGAAGCCGCTAGTCCATTCGGTCGATCCGCCGGCTGTTCCGCCCGGATAGATTGCCCAGGACATCGGCGTGTGACGTGTAGCCGAGACGGCCCCCCTTCACACGGAGATCCCCCATGGAACGCCTCAAGGGCATCGACGCCACGTTTCTCTACATGGAAACGCCCAGCAACCACATGCATGTCGGCATGTTGTGGGTGCTGCGCAAGCCCGGGGGCATCGGCACCGGCTATTTCGGCGCCGTGCGCGACCTGATCGAAAGCCGCCTGCATCTGTCGAAGACCTACCGGCGGCGCCTGATCCCGGTGCCCCTCGACATCGATCATCCGATCTGGATCGAGGATCCGGATTTCGATCTCGATTTCCATCTGCGCCACATCGCCGTGCCGCCGCCGGGCGACCGCCACAAGCTGCTGGAGCAGGTGGCGCGGCTGCACTCCCGCGCCCTCGACCGCACCAGGCCCCTGTGGGAAATGTATGTCATCGAAGGCTTGCCCGACGATCAGGTGGCGGTCTACATCAAGATCCACCATTGCTGCATCGACGGTATCTCCGGCACCGAGATGATGGTCTCGCTGCTCGATTTCACGCCCGAGCCGCGCCATGTGCCGCCGCCGGACAAACCCTGGGTGCCGGAGCGGGCGCCAACCGACGCGGAAATCCTGCTGCGGGCGTCGGTCCATGGCATCGTCACGCCCCTGCGTTCCCTCCGCCGCCTGCCCCGGGTGATCGCCGCCGGGGTCGCCTTTGGCCGGCGGGCGCTGGCCCGGCGCGAACCCGTGCCCACCGCCCCGTTCCAGGCGCCGCGCACCCCCTTCAACCGCGCCCTCACGCCCCACCGCCGCTATGCCGTGGGCGAGGTCTCGCTCGACCGGGTCAAGGCGCTGCGCAAGGCGACCGGGGCGACGGTGAACGACATCGTCCTCGCCATGTGCGCGGGCGCGCTGCGGCGCTATCTGCAGACCGCGGGCGAATTGCCGGACAAGCCCCTGCTGGCGGTCTGCCCGGTTTCGGTGCGCGCGGAAGGGACGGATGCCGGGGCGTCCAACGCCGTCTCCGCCATGTTCGTGTCGCTGGCGACGGATATCGCCGATCCGCTGGAACGGCTGGAGGCGATCCGCGCCTCCACCGTCGATGCCAAGGAAGCGCACAAGGCCCTGCCGGCGAGCGCCCTGACCAACTGGGCCGCCTTCGCCGCCCCGCTCGTCGCCGCCCAGGCCGCGAGGCTCTATTCCCGCTACAAGGTCGCCGACCTGCACCGGCCGCCCTACAACGTCATCATCTCGAATGTCCCGGGGCCGCCCTTCGCGCTTTATCTCGCCGGGGCGGAATTGCTGCATTCCTACCCGATCTCGCTGGCGGTCGAGGGTATCGGCCTCAACATCACCATCATGTCCTACCGCAGCGAGGTCGCCATCGGCCTGACCGCCGACCGGGAGGTGGTGCCGGATATCGAACGCATGATGGAGCTGATGCCGGAAGCCCTGGCCGAACTCGAGGCCGCCCTGGCCCGAAAGGCGAAACCGGCGCGCAGCGCGTAAGACAAGAAAAAGGCGCCGCCCCCGGGAGGGAGCGGCGCCCGATCAGGGGCCCGGGGTGGCCTTACTTGTCGACGCGGATGGCGACGAAGCGCAGATCGCCCGCCCGGCTGAGGAGGAGCAGCACGGATTTCTTGCCGGCATCCTTCTCGGCCTTCACCTTGTCGGCGATCTGGGCCGGGCTGGTCACCTTGTCCTGCGCGATCTCGACGATGACGTCGCCCGGGCGGATGCCCTTCTCGGCGGCGAAACTGTCGCTCTTCACATCGGTGACGACGACGCCGTTCACATCCTCGGGCACCGAATGGCGGCCGCGCAGATCGTCGGTCAGGGCGGCGAGGCTCATGCCCAGCACGACCTGGGCCTTGGACGGCGCGGTGCCGCCCTTGCCGCCCGCATCCGCGACCTCGGTCGCCGCCTCGTCCAGCTGGCCGACCTTGACCCGGACCGTCTTTTCCTTGCCGTCATGCCAGATGACGACATCGACCGTGGTGCCGATCTTGGTTTCGGCGACGACACGGGGCAGGCTGCGCATGTCGGGCACCGGCTTGCCGTCGAAGGACAGGATGACGTCGCCGGCGGCGATGCCGCCTTCGGCCGCCGGACCCTTTTCGTCGACACCGGCGACCATGGCGCCCGAAGCCCTGGGCAGGCTGAGGCTTTCGGCGATCTCGTCGGTCACCGACTGGATGCGGACGCCGAGCCAGCCGCGCCGGGTCTGGCCGAATTCGCGCAGCTGGGCGACGACCTGACGCGCCAGCGCCGACGGCACCGAGAAGCCGATGCCGACCGAGCCGCCGGACGGGGAATAGATCGCCGTGTTGATGCCGATCACCTCGCCGTCCATGTTGAACAGCGGACCACCCGAATTGCCGCGGTTGATGGCGGCGTCGGTCTGGATGAAATCGTCATAGGGGCCGGCGTTGATGTCGCGGTTGCGGGCCGAGATGATGCCCGCCGAGACCGAGCCGCCGAGGCCGAAGGGATTGCCGATCGCCAGCACCCAGTCGCCGACGCGGGCCTTGTCGCTGTCGCCGAAATCGACGAAGGGCAGCGGCTTCGACGGCTTGACGATGAGAACGGCGACATCCGTCTTCGGGTCCTTGCCGCGCAACTCCGCCGGCAGCTTGGTGCCATCGGCGAGGGTGACGGTGATTTCCTCGGCGTCCTGGATGACGTGATTGTTGGTCACGATCACGCCCGAGGCATCGATGATGAAGCCCGAGCCGAGCGAGGTGACCTTGCGCGGCTCGCCATTGCCACGGCCCTGACGCTCGAGGAAATCCTTGAAGAATTCCTCGAAGGGCGAGCCGGGCGGGAACTGGGGCATCGGCACTTCGCCGTCTTCGCCTTCCGGCGCGCCGGTCACGGTCTGGGTGGTCGAGATATTGACCACCGCCGGGCTGAGCTTCTCGGCCAGATCGGCGAAGCTCTCGGGGGCGGCCCGCGCCTCGGCGACACGGCCGCCCAGCATCACGGCGAGCATGAGCAGGGCGGTGAAGATCACGAAGAGACGGCGATGCACGGCATCCCCGTCCGCCCGGGCCAGCACCAGGGTGCGGGGGGCGACGCGGGTGCGGCCACTGGATTGAGTCGGTTCCATCACCTGACGGCTCCTGAATATGCGCCCTGCAGGATTGGCTGTCGCGGCCGATCCTGCAATTGATTCGAGAAGGACGGGTCATGGCCCGCCGCCTCTGGTCGCGATGTAGGCGGGGAATGTGGAGGCATTAAGGCCGCGATCGGACGGCCGCGAGGCGGGAAACGCCTGGCGGCCGTCCGGTTCGGGTCAGCGCGCGGCCGGCGCGGGCGCCATGGCCCCCGCGACATTGTCGAGGAAGCGGAAGAAGTCGCTGTTGGGCGACAGCACCATCGTCGTCGTCTTGTCGCTGAGCGCTTCGCGGTAAGCCTGCATCGAGCGGTAGAAGGCGAAGAACTTCGGGTCCGAGCCGAAGGCATCGGCGAAGATCCGGCTGGCCTCGGCATCGCCTTCGCCGCGCTTCATTTCACTGTCGCGCCGGGCATTGGCGATGATCACGGTCGCTTCACGGTCGGCCTCGGCGCGGCGCTTCTGCGCGGCTTCCTGGCCGGTCGCCCGGATCAGCTTGGCTTCCTGGTCACGCTCGGTGCGCATCCGCTGGAAGATCGCCTGGCTGTTCGCCTCGGGCAGGTCGGCGCGGCGGATCCGGACATCGACGATCTCGAGCCCGTTTTCCTTGGCCTTGTCGTTGACGAGCTGGCTGATGTTGCGCATCAGCTCGGCCCGGCGGCCACCGGCATGGCCTTCAGCCCGGGGATCGAGCAGCAGCGCGGTCAGGGGTTCGCGGCCGACGACGTCGCGTAAGGTCGAGGAAATGAAGGTCGCCAGCTGACGCCGGGCGATATCCTCGGTCCGCAGGCGCTGGTAGTAGCGCAGGGGATCGACGATGCGCCAGCGCGCGAAGGCATCGATCACCACCCGCTTCTGGTCGGCTGCGATCAGTTCCTCGGCCGGGGCATCGACGTTCAGCACCCGCTTGTCGACATAGACGACGTTCTGGACCATCGGGATCTTGAAATAGAGCCCGGGTTCGCTGATCTGCCGCTTGGGTTCGCCGAACTGCAGGACGATCGCCTGCTGGGTCATGTCGACGGTGAAGAAGGACGAGCTGACCGCGATGAACAGCGCGAAAAGGACGACAAGGCCGGCGATGATACGGTTGTTCATGGCGTGCCTCCCGCCTGGCCGGCGCCCGGTTTGACGAGTTCCGGCAGCGGCAGATAGGGCAGCACGCCCTGGGTATTGCCGCCTGCGTCGAGCACCATCTTGTTCATGTTGCGCAGGATGCCTTCCATCGTCTCGATGTAGATGCGCTGGATGGTGACGTCCTTGGCCAGGTCATAGGCCTTGAGCACCGACAGGAAGCGCGAGGCCTGGCCCTGCGCGTCGGCCACCACCTGCTGGCGATAGCCTTCGGATTCCTGGAGGATCTTCTCGGCCATGCCGCGCGCCTGGGGCACCTTGTCGTTGTAATAGGCTTCCGCCTCGTTGCGATATTGTTCCTGGTTGGCCCGGGCCGCCTGAACGTCGCGGTACGCCTCGATCACGGCCGAAGGCGGATCGACCCGGTGCAGCTGGAGCTGGGTCACCTGGACACCGGCGCCATAGGTCGTCAGAACCTGCTGGATCAGCTCGCGCGCTTCGCGGGCGATCTTCTCGCGGCCTTCGGTCTGGGCATCCTGCAGGCGCGAACGGCCGATCACCTCGCGCATCGCCGAGATCGAGACGGCGCGGACAGTCTCGGCCGGGTCCTGGATGTTGAACAGGAACTTGCCGGCGTCGTCGATGACCCAGAAGACCGAAAAGGCGACATCGGCGATATTCTCGTCGCCGGTCAGGATCAGGCTTTCGTCCGTCGAATCGCGGCGCAGCGGCCGCGCCCCGTCGAGCGAGGTGGTCAGGCCGACATCGACCCGGTTCTGGCTGGTGACGGAGGGGGTCTGCGCGCTCTCGATCGGGGCGGGCAGATGGTAATGCAGGCCGGGTTCCGTGGTTTCCACCCATTTGCCGAAGCGGGTGACGATGCCCAGTTCGTCAGGCTCGACCCGGTAGAACCCGGTCGCCGCCCAACCGCACAGCAGGACGAGGCCGGCGAGCACCAGCCCGCGCTTGCCCCAGCTGCCGCCGGGCACCATTTCCTTGAAACGGTCCTGGCCTCGCCGCAGCAGATCTTCCAGATTGGGCGGCTGGCCGCCCGAACCCCGTGGACCCTGTCCCCAGGGACCGCGGTTGCCGCCGTTACCGCCGCCGCCGCCACCCCAGGGGCCGCCATTGTTCTGCCATGGCATACTGTCGCTATCTCCCAACCAAGACCCGCATCCCCGTCCGACAGTTGGGTGTCGGACCGCGATGCGCTATACCCCAGACATACGCAAGGCCGGGGCGGTCTATTCCCTGATTCAGCCGCACCCATCCGTCGCCCCTCGCAATGTGGGCGAAATGCCGGGTAATTCAAGGACTGAAGCAATGACATCGATATCCCGCGAAGACGTTCTGGCCGCCCTCGCCCGCATTCCCGACCCGGAAAAACGCGGCAGCGTGATCGATGCGGGACGTGTTCAGGGCCTGATGCTGCGCGATGGCCATGTCGCCTTCGGCCTCGAGATCGACCCGCGCAAGGCCGCCGACTTCGAGCCCCTGCGCGCCGCCTGCGAGAAGGCGGTGATGGCGCTGCGCGGCGTGATCAGCGTCAACGCCGTGCTGACCGCCCATCGCGATGGCCCCGCCCCCGCCCCCGCCGCGCCGGCCAGCC
>NZ_JBAQRT010000174.1:0-7298 GCF_049306435.1 Zavarzinia sp. | reverse complement strand
CCCTCGAGGCTGGTCAGCAGCAGGGCGCGGCGCGCGGCCGAGGGCAGGGCGGAGAGTTTCGCCTGCAGCCTCGCCTCGCCCTCACCGCCCCCGGCCGTTGCCATCGGGGCCTGGTCGGCCGCGGCATGGATCAGGCCATAGAGCTGGGGTTTCAGGTCGCGCGCGGGATCGAGGCTGGCCTTGCCCGCGCCCAGCGCCAGCAGCGCCTCGCGGATCAGGCCGTCGCCCGCCGGTTGCGATCCGGTCAGCGCCCGCGCGTAGCGGCGCAGGAAGGGCAGGTGTCGGGCAATGGCCTGCTTCCGGTCAGTCATCGGTATGGAATCCCCTGGGCGTGTCGCCGCCCCGTTGTGCCACAAAAGCCCCATGGAACCAATGCAGGGGCTTCCCCGTTGGTTCCATGGCCGTTAGGTTGAAGCGGCACTTCCGGGACAGGTCATGGCCGACGAAGACGGAAACACCAAGCGTAAAGGCGGGGCCAAGGGCGCCCGCGGCAAGGCATCGCCGGAAGGCTGGGTGGAGAATCAGATCCGCCAGCTTTACAAGGATGTCGCCGACGAACCCTTGCCCAAGGACCTTCTCGACCTTCTCGACAATATCGATTTCGGCGATTCGCCGGACGAGTCCCCGGATGGGGGCAAGCGTTGAGCGACGACATGCCCGCCGCCGTCGTGGCCGCGCCGGTGAAGTTCGATGTCCGGGCCGAGGTGATCGCGGTGTTGCCGCACTTACGCGCCTTCGCCCGCTTCCTGACCGGCCATCGCGAAAGGGCGGACGACCTCGTGCAGGATGCCGTGGTCCGTGCCCTGACCGCGGCCCATCAATTCCAGCCGGGCACCAATTTCAAGGCCTGGATGTTCACCATCCTGCGCAACCTCTTCTACAACGAGGGGCGCAAGTCGCGGATGAAGACCGATCCGCTGGACGAGATGAACGAGAGCCAGCATTCGATGAAGCCGACCCAGGAGTCGGGCCTCGAATTCGACGATTTCCGCCGCGCCTTCTGGCGCCTGACCGAGGAACAGCGCGAGGTGCTGATCCTCGTCGGCGCCAGCGGCGTTTCCTATGAGGAAGCGGCGGAGATCTGCGGCTGCGCCATCGGCACGATCAAGAGCCGGGTCTCGCGGGCGCGCAGCCAGCTGACACGCATCCTCTCGGGCACCGAAATGGGCTCGCGGCTCGATGAAGCGGGGCCGATTCCCGCCGAAATGGCCGCCTTCCTCGCCCTTGGCGGCAGCCCCGGCAAGCGGAGCTGAAGCGGCCACGACAATCGAGGATTCGTCGCTCCGGCGAAGGCCGGAGCCTTTCGCCGCTGAGGCGCCCGTCAGCGCAGGGCGAGCCAGAGCAGGACCAGCGCACCGGCGCCGATGCGATACCAGGCGAAGGGCGCGAAGCCGTGGCGGGCAATGAAGCCGACCGCGGCCTTGACCACCAGGGCGGCGACGACGAAGGCGACGGCGAAACCGATGGCGATCATCGCCGCGCCCTCGTGGGTCAGGCTGTGCGCGGTCTTGTAGAGGTCGTAGGCGGTCGCCGCGACCATGGTCGGGATCGCCAGGAAGAACGAGAATTCCGCCGCCGTCCGCCGGTCGAGGCCGAAGCCGAGACCGCCCATGATGGTGGCGCCCGAACGCGAGACGCCGGGGATCATGGCCAGGCACTGGACGATGCCGATCTTCAGCGCGGTTCCCGGCGACAGGTCGTCGATCGAGGTCACCAGCGGGCGCGAGAACAGCCGCTCCAGCACCAGAATGGCGATGCCGCCAAGGATCAGCGCGACGGCGACCGTCGCCGGGCTTTCCAGCAGCACCTGCTTGATGAAGTCATAGGCCAGAAGCCCGACCACCACCGCCGGCAGGAAGCCGACGAGCAGGTTGACGGTGAAACGCCAGGCGATCCTGTCGCGCCGGACAAGGCCGATCACGGTTGAGGTCAGACGGCGGTGATAAACGGTGCAGACCGCGAGAATGGCGCCCAGCTGGATCGCGATCAGGAAGGCCTGGGGCAGCTCGACGCCCAGCGCTTCCCTGAGAACGATGAGATGCCCGGTCGAGGAGACGGGCAGGAATTCGGTCAGCCCCTCGAGGATGCCGATGAGGACGACGGAAACCAGCAGGAAGACATCCATGACCGCTACAGCCAGCCTTTGCGCTTGAAGTAGAAATAGGGCAGCACCGCCGAGACGATCATCAGCACGATCGCCATCGGATAGCCGAAGTCCCAGTGCAATTCCGGCATGAGCTCGAAATTCATGCCGTAGACCGACGCGATCAGGGTCGGCGGCAGGAAGACCGTGGCCCCGACCGAGAGGATCTTGATCACCCGCGTCTGTTCGATGTTGATCATGCCGAGGGTGGCGTCGAGCAGGAAATTGACCTTCTGGGCGAGGGCCGAGGCATGTTCGGCGATCGACCGGATATCGCGCGCCATGGTCTTCAGCCGGGCGCGATAATCCTTCTTCACCTCGGGCGCCAGCACCTGGGTGAGGAAACTCACCACCCGCTCGATCGAGGCGAGGCTTTCCCGCACCTTGCCGGTCAGATCGTCGAAGCGGCCGAGGGAGCGCAGCGCCTCCTCGAGGTCGATGCTGTCGCCGTCATTGATCTTGGAGCGGAAGACATTGCGCGACAGCGTGTCCATCTCGGTCGCGACATTCTCGAGGACATCCGCCGCCCGGTCGATGATCGCCTCGATCAGGCCGGCGAGGGCGGTTTCGCCGCTTTCGCACTGGCCGGGCAGCTTCAGGGCCCGGGCCGAGAAGATGGTGAAGGACAGCGGATCGGAATAGCGCAGCGACACGAGGACATGATTGGCCATCACGAAGGTGATCGCCCCGGCTTCGGCCAGCTGGGTGTCGGCCTTGGAGACCACGGTCGCGGTCATGAAGCGGGCGCCGTCGACTTCGTAGAGGCGGGACGAAACCTCGATCTCGCGCATTTCCGCGCGGGTCGGCAGGTCGAGGCCGAGCAGGGCTTCGAGGGAATGCTCCTCCTCCGTCGTCGGCTCCATGATATCGGCCCAGACGAGGCGTTCAGGCAGGGCGGAGCCGAGCTGCCAGGGGGTGCGCACCAGCTTGCCGTCAAGGATATGGTAGAGCGTGACCATGCCGCCGACCGTCCCTTTCCGGCGTTGCGCTTCGGAACCCTTCTAGGCCCGGCGGCCCCGGCCCGCAAGCCGCGCGATGCGTCGCCCGACGAAGCGCAGACGCGAACGGCCGCGTTTCATCAGGCGGCCGAAGGTCGGCCGTTCGGCCTCGGGTTCCAGCGCCAGGCCGACGTGATCGACCGCGCCTTCGTCGTCGACCCCCTGCACCACCAGCTCGACCGGGCCATAGGCCAGGCGGTCGCCCGCCACCGGCTTGCCGCCGAAGGCGGCGGCCAGCACGGCGCCGATGGTCTTGCCCACGTCCTGCGGCCGGACCTCGAGACCATAGAGCCGGCCGAGATCGTCGATGGTCTGGCGGGCATCGACGGTGAATTCGCCCGCCTGCACACCGCCGCCGCCCCGGCGGGGCGCGAACAGCCGGTCGAGGGTGTGGATCTGCTCGGGATCGGCGATGACGAGGACATAGTCGCGCGGCGACAGACGGTCGACCTGCGCCGTCTCGACCACGGCCCCCGCCCGCAGCACCGTCAGGACCCGCGCGCCTTCCGGCAGGGCGAGGGCGGCGAAGGATTTTTCGAGCACGCTCGATCCCGGCAGCACCGTATAGCCGACGATGTCGCGATGGGCACCCAGCGGCACGTCGACGTCGCGTCGCTCGGCCTGGGCCTTGGACGGTGGCAGGGCGAGGTTGAGGAAGCGGGCCGCCGGCGCCACGGTCCAGCCCTGCAGCATCAGCGAGGTCAGGACGACGACGAAGGCGACGCCGAACAGGGTCTCGCCCCCCGGCATGTGCTCGATGATCGGCGGCAGCGCGAGATAGATCGGCACCGCGCCGCGCAGGCCCACCCAGGCGGCGAAAGCCCGCTCGCGCATCGTGAAGCGGAATGGCCACAGGCACAGGAAGACCGCGAGCGGCCGCGCCACGATCATCAGCACGGCGGCGACGCCGAGCGCCGGCAGCAGCACCGGCAGCAGCTTGGTCGGCGTCACCAGGAGGCCGAGGGTCAGCAGCATGGCGATCTGCGCCAGCCAGGCGATGCCGTCGTTGAAGCGCAGGATCAGCTGGCTCGCCCGGTGCCGTTCGTTGCCCAGGATGAAGCCGGCGACATAGACCGCGAGAAAGCCCGAGGTGTCGATCAGCTGGGCCCCGGCGAAAATCGTCAGCGCCGACATGACGACGAGGATCGGATAGAGCCCGGCGGCGATCTCCAGCCGGTTGACGAGGAAGACCAGCGCGCGGCCCCCGGCCCAGCCGATCAGCGCGCCGCCACCGATCTGGACGAGGAAGGTGAGCACGCCTTCGCCGAAGGACAGGCCGCCGACGCCGATCATCTCGATCGCCAGCAGGGTCAGGAAGATCGCCATCGGATCGTTCAGCCCCGACTCGATTTCGAGGGTGGAGGCGACCCGGCGCGCGATGTCGAGTTTCTGCAGCCGCAGCAGGAAGAACACGGCGGCGGCATCGGTCGAGGCGACGATGGCGCCGATCAGCAGCGCCCCGGCCGGCGGCGTGCCGAACATGGCCCAGGCCGCCAGGGCGACGATGCCCGCCGTGATCGCGACCCCGACCGTCGCGAGGACAAGCGAAGGCAGGCCGGCGACGGCGATCGTGCTGCGCTGGGTGCGCAACCCGCCGTCGAACAGAATGACCGCCAGCGAGACCGAACAGACGAAATAGGCGCCCGAGACATCATCGTAGCGAATGCCGAGGCCGTCTTCCCCCGCCAGCATGCCAAGGCCGAGGAAGACCAGCAGAACCGGGGCGCCGAGCCGGGACGAGACCCTTCCGGCGACGATGGCGAAGACGCCCATGAGGGCGCCGATGAGAATGATCTGATAGGTGAGACTCATGTCCTCTCCGGCCGGCTGCCGCTACTTTAACCAAGGGCGGCGCGCCCGCCATGGCGGGGCAGGGCTTTTTTCAGGGCAGGAACAATTCCCGGGCCATGCGTGTCTCTTCGACCACAAAGCGGCTGACGGCGCGGACGCGCGGCAGATCCTTCAGGTCGGCATGGGTGAGCATGTAGAGGGAACGGGTCAGGTCCACCACCCCGGGCAGCACCGGCACCAGCGAAGGCTCGGTCACCGCCGCGAAATGCGGCAGCACGCACAGCCCGAAACCGGATTTCGCCGCCTGCAACTGGGCGACCAGCCCCGCGCTGCGTAAAGAAGCCCGGATGCCCGGATGGATTTCGGCGAGATAGTCGAGTTCCGGCGTGAACAGCAGGTCGTCGATATAGCCGATGAAGGTGTGATCCGGCAGGTCCTCGACCCGGACCGGCGTGCCGCGCTGCCCGAGATAGGCGGCGGTGCCGTAAAGCCCCAGCTTGTAATCGGTCAGCTTGGTCGCCACCAGCCGGCCGGAGCGGGGCGGCGACAGGCTGATGGCGAGATCGGCCTCGCGCTTCGACAGGGAAAACACCCGGGGCATGGCGATCAGCTGCAATTCGAGGCCGGGATGCTGCGCGACCAGCCGCCCCAGCCGCCCGGCGAGGAACAGGGTACCGAAGCCGTCGGGCGCGCCCACCCGGACGGCGCCCGAGATCTGGGCATCGACCCCGGTGATCTGGTCGAGGGCGCCGAGGGCCATGGTCTCCATCTGCTCGGCCGCGGCGACGAGGGTGACGCCCCGGTCGGTCAGGTCATAGCCGGTCGGCCCGCGATCGACGAGGCGGGCGCCCAGCGCTTCCTCCAGGACGCCGATGCGGCGGATCACCGTCGAATGGTCGACGCCGAGACGTTTCGCGGCCAGCGAGACCCGTCCGGCCCGCGCGACGGCGAGGAGGTAGCGCAGGTCGTCCCAGTCCAGCCGTCCGGTCATCGATATGCCTGCATGATCAACTCTTGCCGCCCTCTGCGTTTCCGCACAATGATCCTGCGGCAACGCCTGTGGAAGAAAAATGCGGGCTGTGCCAGTTTTCCGGCCGAAGAATTCATTCGGGGAAACGCCATGGCGACGCATCTGACCCACCTCATCAACGGCGAGCATCTGCAGGGGCAGAGCGGTCGCTTCCAGGACGTCTTCAACCCGACCCTGGGCGAAGTGATCCGCAAGGCTCCCCTCGCGACCAAGGAAGAGGTCGAGGCCGCGATCTCGGCGGCCGAGGCGGCCTTCCCGGCCTGGGCGGCGCAGAACCCGCAGAAGCGCGCCCGCGTCATGTTCAAGTTCAAGGAACTGGTCGAGCGCGAGATGGACAACCTCGCCCGTCTGCTCTCGGAAGAACACGGCAAGGTGATCTCGGACGCCAAGGGCGACATCCAGCGCGGCCTCGAGGTGATCGAATTCGCCTGCGGCATTCCGCACCTCCTGAAGGGCGACTTCACCGAAGGCGCCGGCCCCGGCATCGACATGTATTCGATGCGCCAGCCGCTGGGCGTCGTCGCCGGTATCACGCCGTTCAACTTCCCGGCCATGATCCCGATGTGGATGTTCGGTGTCGCCATCGCCTGCGGCAACACCTTCGTCTGCAAGCCTTCCGAGAAGGATCCGTCGGTTCCCCTGCGCCTCGCCGAGCTGTTCCTCGAGGCGGGCGGGCCGAAGGGCGTGCTGAACGTTGTGATCGGCGACAAGATCGCGGTCGACACCATCCTGACCGACCCGCGCGTCCACGCCGTCTCCTTCGTCGGCTCGACCAATATCGCCTCCTACGTCTATGCGACGGGCACGGCCAACGGCAAGCGCGTGCAGGCCATGGGCGGCGCCAAGAACCACATGATCATCATGCCGGACGCCGACCTCGACCAGGTGGCGGACGCGCTGATCGGCGCAGGCTACGGCTCGGCCGGCGAGCGCTGCATGGCGATCTCGGTCGCGGTGCCGGTCGGCGCGGAGACCGCCGATGCCCTCGTCGAGAAGCTGGTGCCCCGCGTCGAGGCGCTGAAGGTCGGCCCCAGCTTCGACCCGACCTCGGACTACGGCCCGGTCGTCTCGGCCGAGCATCTGGCCAAGGTGAAGGGCTATATCGATCTCGGCGTCCAGGAAGGCGCGAAGCTGCTGGTCGATGGCCGCGGCTTCAAGCTCCAGGGCTACGAGAAGGGCTATTTCCTCGGCGGCTCGCTGTTCGACCACGTGACGCCGGACATGCGCAGCTACAAGGACGAGATCTTCGGCCCGGTGCTGCAGATCGTCCGCGCCAACACCTTCGACGAGGCGATCGAACTGCCGACCAAGCACGCCTACGGCAATGGCACCGCGA
>NZ_JBAQRT010000173.1:0-34495 GCF_049306435.1 Zavarzinia sp. | reverse complement strand
GGCCGAGGCCGAGCGCCGCAAGCGCGAGGCCGAGGCCGCCCATGCCGCCGAGGCCGAGAAGCGGCACCAGATGCAAAGTCTCGCCGACAGTCTGGAAGCGACCGTGCGCGGCATCGTCGCCGCCCTGGCCACCGCCGCCACGGAACTGCAGCACAGCGCCAGCGTGATGACCTCGACCGCGGACGGCAGCAATCAGCAGGCCGAGGTGGTCGCGACCGCGGCGGACCGGGCGACCGGCAATGTCCAGACCGTGGCCAGCGCGGCGGAAGAACTGGCGGTTTCGGTGCGCGAGATCGCCGACCGTGTCGCCCAGTCGGCCCAGACCGCCGCCCTCGCGGTGCGCGAGGCCGAGGGCACCAACCGCACCATGCGGGATCTGTCCGCCTCGGCCGGGGAAATCGGCGATGTGTTGAACCTGATCGCGGCCATCGCCAACCAGACCAATCTCCTCGCCCTCAATGCGACGATCGAGGCGGCGCGGGCCGGCGAATCCGGCAAGGGTTTCGCCGTCGTCGCCTCGGAAGTGAAGAACCTCGCCACCCAGACCGCCAAGGCGACGGAAGAAATCGGCGCCAAGATCCGCCTCATCCAGAGCCAGACCGAACAGGCGGTGGGGGCGATCAGCTCGATCGGCCGCACCATCGCCTCGATCAACGACATCACCTCGAACATCGCGGGCGCCGTCGAGCAGCAGGGCGCGGCGACCAGCGAGATCGCCCGCAATGTCGCCCATGCCGCCGACGATACCCGCCAGGTCTCGGGCGCGATCGGCGAAGTGCGAACGGCGACGCTGGAAACCGGCCGCAGCGCGGGCGGCGTCCTGTCGGCGGCGTCCGATCTGTCGGGTCAGGCGAACCGGCTCGATGCCGAAGTGCGGCGCTTCATCGCCCAGATCCGGGCGGCATGAGGAAGGGGGGCGGCGACGCCCCCCGCCCCGTATACCCTAACCCCGTCAGTTGACCCGGCGTTCGCGCCCTGCCCAATAGGGATCGCGCAGTTCGCGCTTCAGGAGCTTGCCGGAAGCGTTGCGCGGCAGGTGCTCGACGAAATCGACCGTGCGCGGCACCTTGTAGCCGGCGATGCGACCGCGGGCGAAGGCGATGATCTCCTCCGCCGTCGCGCGGGAATCGGGCTTCGTCACGATGACCGCCTTCACCGCCTCGCCCCATTTGTCGTCGGGCACGCCGATCACCGCGACATCGGCGATGTCGGGATGGCCGAACAGGGCGCTTTCGATCTCGGCCGGGTAGATGTTCTCCCCGCCCGAGACGATCATGTCCTTCACCCGGTCGTAGATATAGACGTAACCATCCTCGTCCAGATAGCCGGCGTCGCCGGTGCGCAGCCAGCCATCCGGATCGATCGTCTTCGCCGTCGCGTCGTCCCGCTTCCAGTAACCGGCCATGACGGCGCGGGAGCGGGTGCAGATCTCGCCCACCTGGCGCGGCGGCAGGCTCCTGCCCTCCGCGTCGATCACCTTCACCTCGACCCCGACCTGCGGCTTGCCGGCGCTGCGCATCCGCTCGTTACCATTGGGATCGTGATCTTCCGCCGGCAGATAGGTGCAGAGGCCCGTCGTCTCGGTCATGCCGTAGAGCTGGACGAAGCCGCATTTGAACACCGCCAGCGACTTGCGCAGAAGTTCGAGCGGAATGGGCGACGCGCCGTAGAGGATGAACTTCAGCGACGAGAAATCGGTGGTCTGGCACGAGGGATGCTGGAGCAGGAACATAAGCACCGCCGGCACATAGAAGACCTTGGCGATCCGGTGTTCCTCGATCTGTTTCAGGACGACGCCGGGATCGAAATCGCGGGTGATCACCAGCTTGGAGCCCGCGTAGATGCCGAGGAAGGCCGAACCGGTGCCGCCGATGTGGAACAGCGGCATGGCGACCTGAGCCACGTCGTCCGGCGTCCAGGTCGCCCATTCCTCGGCATTGGCGTCGCGCAAGGGCACATTGCCGAGGAAATTATAATGGCTGAGCATCACGCCCTTGGGATGGCCCGTGGTGCCCGACGTGTACATCTGCAGGACGCAATCATTCTCGCCCCCCTCCCGCGCCGGATCGGCGGCATCGGCGAAGGGCGCGATCCAGTCGGCGAAACCGGGCCAGTCGCCATCGCCCGGTCCCATGACGACGATCTTGCGCACGGTCTTGAAATCCGCCCCGAAATAGCGGACGGCCGGCACGAAATCCGGGCCGACGAAGAGCACTTCCGCCTCGGCGTCATCGAGGATGAAGGTGATTTCGGGCGCGGCCAGGCGCCAGTTCACCGGCACGAGCACGGCGCCCGCCTTGGCGGCGCCGAACAGCAGGGCGAAATAATCGGCGGCATTCTTGTCGAGGACGGCGACCCGGCCCTGCGGCTTCACCCCTTCGGCGATCAGGGCGGCGGCGCAGGCGGTGCTCGCCCGGTCGAGTTCGCCATAGGTGATCTGACGATCGCCTTCGATGAGAGCGACCGAATCGCCGCGCTCCCTCGCGTGGTGGCGCGGGACATCGGCGAAGGTTTTCACTTCGGGATAATAGGCCATCTTTCTCTCCCCAACGCGCACGGCTGTCGCCGCGTCACTTTTTTGTTGGGGGACAGTCTAGGGGCGTGTCTCTCCGGCCTCAAGTCGCGAAATCCTCGGTTTGGCCACGTTCCGCGCGGCCCGGCTTTGGTGTAAGCATGACGGCCGTCCGCGTGCGAGATCCCGATGCGCTCTTCCCGAATTCCGCCTCTCGTTGTCCTTGTCACCGCCCTCGTGCTCACATTTCTCGGCTGGTGGCTACCCAACCGGCCGGTCGCGCTCGACAATCCCTATGACGGGCTGATCGAGAGCGTGTCCTTCGCCCCATTCCGTGGCAACCAGAGCCCGCTGACCGGCAATTATCCGAGCAGCGCGGAAATCGCGCAGGCGCTGGATGCGCTTGTCGGCAAGGTCAAGGGGGTCCGGCTCTATACCGCGCAGGAAGGTATGCAGGAGGTGCCGGAACTGGCCGGGGCGCGGGGCCTGAAGGTCTTCGCCGGGGCCTGGCTGGGCATGGTCCCGCGCACCAACAAGGCGGAAATCGCCAGCCTGATCGATCTCGCCAACCGCTTCCCCGACACGATCGACCGGGTGATCGTCGGCAACGAGGTGCTGCTGCGCAAGGATCTGCCGGTCGAGACCCTGATCGAGCATATCCGGACCGTGCGCGGCGCGATCAATCAGCCGGTGACTTACGCCGATGTCTGGGAATTCTGGCTGAAGAACCCGCAGCTGGCGGCCGAGGTCGATTTCATCACCATCCACATCCTGCCCTATTGGGAGGACAACCCCCTGCCGGTCGAGGCCGGCAATGCCCATGTCGATCACATCCTGTCCGAGGTGAAGGCGACTTTCCCGGACAAGCCCGTCGTGATCGGCGAGATCGGCTGGCCGACCTATGGCCGCGACCGCGAGGCGGCGGTGGCGGGCCGGCTGGAGTTGGCGCGCTTCATCACCAACTTCCTGCACAAGGCCGGCGCCGAGGGCATCCACTACAATATCATCGAAGCCTTCGACCAGCCGTGGAAAAGCGCGATGGAAGGCACGGTCGGCGCCAATTGGGGCCTGTTCGGCGACGACTGGCGGCAAAAATTCGATCTGAAGGGACCCGTGGTCGAGATGCCGCAATGGCCGATCGGCCTTGCCATCGCCGCCGCCCTCGTCCTGCTGACCTGGGCCCGGCAGCGCCCGCGCGCCAGCCACATGAACCTCGGCCGCGCGCTTCTGGCCGGCGCCATCCTCGGCCTTGCCACCTATGCCGTGAGCCGGGCCGCGATCGAGGCCTGGTATTTCGCCTATATGCCCGGGCCACGCGCCTGGGCCGTCATCAAGCTGCTGATCGGCACGGGCGTCGCCTTCTCTCTTGTCAGCGCCTCGTTCCGCATGTTGTCGGGCGACGCGCGGATCGCGGTCGGCGGCTGGACCGCGGCGGCGGGCGATATCATCCTCGGCCTTGCCCTTGGCCTCGCCTTCCTGCTGTCCTTCCTGCTGGAAGTCAGCGTGACCGATGATTTCCTGATCCCCAACCTGCCACCGGCGACAATCACCCAGCTCTGGCCGCTGCTGCCGGTCGACGGGCGCTATCGCGATTTCCCGACCGTTTATCTTGGCATCACCGCGCTCGTGCCCGTGCTGGTCGCCCTGATCGCCGCCCTCACCGGGCGCGACCGTTTCCTCGACCGGCTGGCCTTCGGCCGGGTCTTCGGCTCGATCGGCCGGACGGAGAAGCCGGGCACGGGCTGGTTCACCGCCCTGCTTTGCCTCGGCTTCCTGGCGCTGGCCGGCGGCCTGATCGCGGTCGAGGGGACGCTGAACACCGAAGCCTGGATCTGGGCCGCCAGCCTTGTCCTGATGAGCCTGCCCTTCGGCGCCGCCACCCTACGCCGCTGGCTGATATAGACCCTTCGGATCGTCGATCCCGACCACCCAGAGGTCGGGGTCGCGTCGCCGCGCCCGCTCGATCCTGTCGGCCAGCGACGGCGGATCGAGCAGATCGCCGCCATCGGCCGCGGTCCAGACCAGATGCCCCTCTCCATCCCTCGCCCGGTCCATCAGCCGGCTGCCCAGCGGGTAGCGGTCGATCACCAGCATGATGCCGCCCGCGTCGTCGTCCCCCTTGTGAAGGACGGCGGCGGCGAAACCCGTGGTCTCGGCCTGACGAATCAGGGCCTGAACAAGGAGGCGGGACTTCAGGCGGGGTTCGATGCTCATGGCGCCGATGAAACACCGGATGCCGGCCCCAAACAAGAGACGGCCCTCTTCCCGGGGGGAGGAAGAGGGCCGTCGGCCGGGCGTTCTCACCCCGTGGGGGGCGCGGGGGGAGAACCTGGGGGCGAGGGCTTGCACCCCTGCCCGGTTACGCCTTCAGCTTGGCGGCGATGCCAGCGACATGCTTGCCCTGGTGACGGGCGATCTTCAGCTCGTTCTCGCTCGGCTGACGGCTGCCGTCGCCACCCGCGATGGTCGAGGCGCCGTAAGGCGAGCCGCCGCTGACCTCGGCGGTCTGGAACATCGCCGGCTCCGAGAAGGGCACGCCGACGATGACGAAGCCATGGTGCAGCAGCGTGGTGTGGAACGACAGGATGGTCGATTCCTGGCCCGCGTGCTGGGTCGCGCTCGAGGTGAAGACGCTGCCGACCTTGCCGATCAGCGCGCCCTTGGCCCAGAGGCCGCCGGTCTGATCGAGGAAGTTGCGCATCTGCGCGGTCATCATGCCGAAGCGGGTCGGGGTGCCGAAGATGATCGCGTCGTAATCGACAAGCTCGGCCGGGGCCGCGATCGGCGCCACCTGATCCGGCTTCATGCCGAACTGCTTCATCATCTCGGCGTCCATCAGCTCGGGCACCCGCTTGACGGTGACCTCGACGCCCTCGACCGAGGCCGCGCCTTCGGCGATCGCGCCGGCCAGCGTCTCGATATGGCCGTAGGAGGAATGATAGAGCACGAGAACCTTGGTCATAATGTTGCGTCCTTCCAACAAATTCGATGACCGGAAGTTAGGCCTCGGGGCACCCTTTGATAATCGCGGGACTTCGCACATAATCGTTTCCGATTTGGAAACAGTGGCGGGAGCCCCATGGATCGGCTGGCGGCGATGGCGGTATTCCGCCGGGTGGTGGAACTCGGCTCCTTCGCGGGGGCGGCGCGTGATCTGAACCTGTCCAATGCCGCGACCAGCAAGCATGTCGCGGCGCTGGAAGCACATCTCGGCGCCCAGTTGCTGCACCGGACGACAAGGCGCCTGTCCCTGACCGAAACCGGCCAGGCGGTTTACGAGCGCTGCGTCCGCGTGCTCGACGATGTCACGGATCTGGAGGCCGCGGTCGGCCAGATGGAGGCGCAGCCGCGCGGGCGCCTGCGCATCAATGCCCCCATGTCCTTCGGCCTGTCGGACCTCGGGCCGCTGCTGCCCCGCTTCCTTGAGCGCTATCCCGATATCACCGTCGATCTCGTGATGAACGACCGGGTGGTCGACCTGGTCGAGGAAGGTTTCGATGTCGGCGTCCGCATCCGCAGCGAACTCGGCGACACCAGCATGATCGGCCGGCGCATCGGCGGCGTGCTGCCCGTCGTCTGCGCCTCGCCCGATTACCTCGCCCGGCGGGGCACGCCCCAGGTCCCGGAAGACCTGATGGACCACGATTGCCTGCAATATTCGCTGTCGGCGACGGGCGACGAATGGATCTTCCGCAACGAGGCCGGCGAAGAACGGCGGATCCGCCCCAAGGGCCGGCTGACGGCCAATAATGGCGACGTTCTGCGGGCCTCCGCCGTCGGTGGCCTCGGCATCTGGCGGACGCCGGATTTCCTGGCCGAACTCGATGTCGCGGGCGGACGGCTGGTGCCGATCGACCTCGGCGGCTTTCGCCTCGCCAGCCATTCGATCTATGTGATCTATCCGCCCGGCCGCCATCTCAGCCCCAAGGTGCGGGCCTTCGTCGATTTCCTGGTCGAGACGGTGGGCGCCCGTTGTCGCTCGCGGGGCGCCCCCTGAGGACAGCTCAGACCGGATGGGCGTAGCGAAAGCCGATGGCGATCCGGTTCCAGCTGTTGATCGTGCCGATCAGCAGGGTGAGATTCACCATCTCCTCCGGCGTGAACAGCGCCCGCGCCGCCTCGTAATCCGCGTCGGGGGCGTGGCTTTCCGCGACCAGGGTCAGGGCTTCGGTCCAGGCGAGGGCGGCACGCTCCCGAGGGGTATAGAGCGGCGATTCCCGCCAGGCGCCGAGAAGATGGAGCCGGGCCTCGGTCTCGCCGGCGGCGCGGGCATCGCGCGTGTGCATGTGCAGGCAGAAGGCGCAGCCATTGATCTGCGAGGCCCGGGTCTTCACCAGTTCGACCAGCGCATGGTCGAGGCCGCAGCCCCGGATATAGGCCTCGAGCGCCATCATGGGTTTCATGGCGGCGGGCAGGACTTCGTGGGCGATCAATCGGGGGGTCATGTCATCTCTCCGTGGTGGATGAAGAGATGACGGGCCGGCCCCCCGATCCGTGACATCGCAAACCTTCAGTCGGCGACTTTCAGCACCAGCTTGCCGAAATTCTCGCCCTTGAAGAGTTTCAGCAGGGTGGCCGGGAAGTTTTCCAACCCGACGGCCACGTCTTCCCTGGCCTTCACCTTGCCTTCGGCGATCCAGCCCGCGATGTCGCGCGCGGCTTCCCCATAGCGGGCGGCATAGTCGAAGACGACGAAGCCCTGCATCCGCGCCCGGTTCACGAGCAGCGACATGTAATTGGCCGGGCCCTTCACACCCTCGGTCGAATTATACTGCGAGATGGCGCCGCAGATGGCGATGCGAGCGCCCCGGGCCAGCTGGGCGAGGACCGTGTCAAGGATATCGCCGCCGACATTGTCGAAATAGACGTCGACGCCCTTGGGGGCGAGGGCGCGCAGGCCTTTCCGCACATCCTCGGCCTTGTAATCGATGACGCCATCGAAGCCGAGTTCATCGACGACATAGCGGCATTTGTCGGCGCCGCCGGCGATGCCGATCACGCGGCAACCCTTCAGCTTGGCGATCTGGCCGACCAGCCCCCCGACCGCCCCCGCCGCGCCCGAAACCACCACGGTCTCGCCCGGCTTCGGCTGGCCGACATCGAGCAGGCCGAAATAGGCCGTCATCCCCGGCATCCCGAGAACACCGAGCCAGGTCGGCAGCGGCGCCAGCGCCGGATCGATCCTTGTCGCCTCCTTCGCCGGCAGCACGGCATAGTCCTGCACGCCGGTGATGCCGACGACATGATCGCCAACGGCGAGCGACGGATCATTGGACGCGACCACCCGGCCAAGGCCGAGCGCCCGCATCACCTCGCCGATGCCGACCGGCGGAACATAGGACTTCCCCTCGTTCATCCAGCCGCGCATGGCCGGATCGAGCGAGAGATAGAGCACCTGGACGAGAACCGCGCCCGGGCCGGGCACGGGCGGGGCCTCGCTGGTGAAGTGCCAGTCGGACGGTTTGGGCAGGCCGTTCGGCCGGGCCGCGAGGCGCCACTGGTGATTGATCGCCGGGGTCATGGCTGCTGTTTCCTTGCTTCTTCTTCGACCAGTTCTTTTTTCGACAGTTTGCCGACCGGGGTCTTCGGCAATTCGTCGCGGATTTCCAGCGCGGCGATCATCTCGTGCTTGCCAAGGCGGGACTTCAGGAAGGCCTGCATCTCCTCGAGGGTGACGGGGGCGGCGCCGGCCTTCAGGGTGATGAACACCTTGGGCGCCTGACCGCGGTAAGCATCGTGAATGCCGATCGCCGTCGCTTCCGACACCGAGGGATGCTCGTAGACCGCTTCCTCGATCACCCGAGGATAGACGTTGAAGCCGCCGCACAGGATCATGTCCTTGGTGCGGTCGACGATGAAGACGTAACCATCATCGTCCATCCAGGCGACATCGCCGGTGCGGAAATAGCCATCGGCCGTGAAGGATTCGACATTGGCCGACGGCTTCTTCCAGTAACCCGTCATGACATTGGGGCCGGCGATGCACAGCTCGCCCCGCTCGCCCGGGCCGACCTCGCGCGTGTGGTCCGCGACATCGATGAACTTCAGCCGGACATGGGGCACCGGCACGCCGCAGGAGCCGGATTTGTGCAGGCCGCGCGCCGGGGTGAAGGTGCCGGTCGCCGTGGTCTCGGTCATGCCCCAGCCTTCGGTGAGGTGACAGCCGGTCAGGCGGAGAAAACGCTCCGCCAGCTCGACCGGCAGGGGCGCGCCGCCGGAGCCGCAGAATTTCAGCGCGGTCAGATCAGCCTTGGCCATGCCGGGATGGTTGATCAGCCCGGCATACATGGTGGGAACGCCCGGGAAGAAGGTGATGCGCTGGTCGGTCAGGGTGCGGAGCGCCGCCTCCGCCTCGAATTTGGCGTGCAGCACGAGACGCGCCGCGATCGTGATGCCCAGCAGCATGTTGACCGACAGGGCATAGATGTGAAACAGCGGCAGGACCGCGAGGATGCGTTCCTTGCCGATCTCGAGAAGGGGCTCGTCGCCCGAGCAGAGTTCGAGCAGTTGCGCCTGGGCCGCGGTCAGATTGGCGTGGGACAGCATGGCGCCCTTGGGCAGGCCCGTGGTGCCGCCCGTGTACTGCAGGACGGCGAGGCACTTCGCCGGATCGGCGACCAGGAAGGGCGCCACCGCGCCGTCATTGTCGATCAGGTCGCGGAACGTCAGGTGATACGCATCGCCCGCCGGCACGTCGGCGGTCTGGCCCGCCGCCTTGAGGAAGGAGGCCACCGTCTCGGGCTCGGTCGAGAAATCGCCGATATTGCCGACGATCAGTTTCTTCAGCCGGGAATGGCCGAGCAAGGCCGCCATCTGGGGATAGAGCACCTTGAGGTCGAGGGTGACGAGAATATCGGTCTCGCTGTCCTCGACCTTGTGTTCCAGCACCCGCGCGGCATCGAGCGGCGAATAATTGACCACGGTGCCGCCCGCCGTCAGCACGCCGAAAAAGGCGATGATGTAATGCGGGCAGTTCGGCAGATAGAGCCCGACATGAACCCCCGGCCCGACGCCGAGCGCCCGAAAGCCCTTGGCCGCGCGCATGACGAGGCCCTGCAGCGCGCCATAGGTGATTTCGGCGCCGTTGAAATCGACGGCGACATGGCCGGGGAATTCGGCGGCGGTCCGAATGAGAATATCCTGCACCGCGCCGCCCGGCAGCGGCGAATCCCAGCGCACGCCCGGCGGATAGGATTTCTGGAAGTCGACGGCGCCGCTGGCCTTGGGGTTACTCATACTGTCCTCTCCTTGCCGGTTGCCCTGTCATGCCGCCGCGGCGGCCTGGCTCAACCTCTCCATCGCGGCCCGCATCAGGTCGGCGAAATGACCGATGTCGGGCACTGTGTCGTGATCGGCGGTCAGGCCGTAATCTATGCTGTCGCAATAGCTCATCAGGGTGATGTTGAAGCCGACACCGTGGAAGGGGATGCTGACGGGGTAATTGGCCAGCACCTTCAGCCCGGCGAAATAGAGCGGCACCGGCGGCCCGGGGACGTTGGAGATCACCACGTTGAAGGCCGGGGCGTGGAAGCTCTGGATGCCGAAATTCTCGTAAAGCCTTGCCGCCCGCGCCATCAGGGCCGGCGACGGCACCTTGGCCCAGTCGCCCATCAGGCTGGCCGGCAGGGCGCGCATCTTTTCCTTGGCGGCGGCCATGTCGCCGCTGATCTTGCCAAGGCGGATCACCGCGTCGGGCTCGTCGGTATGGAGCGCCGTGCGCAGGAAGGTGACGTGATTGCCGCCCGTGCCCTTCTGGTCTTCCGGCCTCGTCGACATGGGCACGCCCGCGATCAGCGAATGGCGCGGCAACTCCCCCCGCTCGTCGAGATAGCCGCGCAGGGCATCGGCGCAGACCGCGAGCACGACATCGTTCAGCGTGACACCGAACGCCTTGCGGATGGTCTTGATGGTCGCCAGCGGAAAGCCGCCGTGGGCGTAGGACCGGCGAGCGGTGATCTGGCGGTTGAAACGGGTGCGCGGGGCAAGGCCGATGACGCTGCGGGTGGATTCGCCCTGCAGGATCAGCTTGCCGCGCTCGATCGCCTCGCGTCCCAGGCTGGCGAGCACCGGCATGGTCGACTTGATCAGGCGGAAGGAATCGCCCGGCCGGCGCGACAGGGATTTCGCCGTGGCGAACAGGCGCCGGGTGAGCGAGGGCATGTCGTCCGGCCGCCAGGGCTTGTCCGGCGGCGGCAAGGTCGCTGTTTCGGGCGTGAGATCGAGCAGGGTCGTCAGAATTTCCGCGCCGGAGACACCGTCGATCGCGGCATGATGCATCTTGGTGATGACGGCGATACGCCCGCCCTCCAGCCCCTCGACCACATGCAATTCCCAAAGCGGCAGATTGCGGTCGAGCCGCGTGGCCGCCAGCTCGCACACCAGGGCATCCAGTTCGGCGCGGCCGCCCGGGCTCGGCAGGGCGCGGCGGCGGATGTGATGGACGAGATCGAAATCCGGGTCCTCGATCCAGAACGGATGATCGATGTCGAGCGGCGTCATCAACAGCCGGCGGCGCATGGGCGGAATATGATCGAGCCGGCTTTCGACGAGATCGAAGATCACCCGGAAGCTCTGTTCCGGCGTCTGACCCGGCGGCGGCTGCAGCAGCACGAGCCCGCCGACATGCATCGGGCAGGTGTTGCTTTCGATGTTGAGGAAGGTGGTGTCGATCCCCGAGAGTTGCTGCATGGCTCAGGCCTCCTGCCGCGTGGGGGAAGGATAGACGAGGCGACGCCAGCCACCGCGCTCGAAGGGGACCCAGTCGCCTTCAGCCCGGGCCAGCCGGTCGGCGATGGCGAAGAGGACGGCCGGATTGTGGCCAAGGCCGGAATGGCTGCCCTTCACCTCGATATTCTCGACCTGTTCGCGCGGGGTCTCGATACAGCGCTGCCAGGGCACGATGCCGTCCGAGCGGGTATAGATGCAGGTCACCGGCTGGGGCGGCGTCGCCCGCAACCGCTCGCGCAGGGCCGGATCGTCGCCGCGCCTTCCGCTCAGCCATTGATGCAGGCGTTTGACGTTGGAAACGTCCGAGGTCCCGGCGAAGGGACTGCCGAGGGTGATCACCTGGCGCACCTTCTCCGGCGCCAGCTTGGCGATTTCCCGGGCGTAGAGGCCGCCGGCGCTCCAGCCGATCAGGCTGACCTTGCGGCCGCTGCGCGCGCTGATCTCGTCCAGCCGGTCTTGCAGCAGGGGCAGCAGGTCGGGATGCCCGGTGTTCCGCCCGGCCTTCCAGCCGTGGGTGCGATAGCCCCGGCGCCGCAGGAAGGCGCGAAGCGGCGCGGTCGAGCCGTCACCCCCCGCGAGGCCCGGCATCACCAGCACCGGATGACCATCGCCCGAAGGCGCGAGATCGAGGAGGGGGCGGGCGGCGAGATAGCCACCGAATTCGGCGAAGGCCCGGAATTCGAGCGCGAGCAGAAGCGGCGAAGGCGGCCGCATCATGGTGTCTGTCGTCATCGGGTCGCCCTGCTTTCATTGGCCTGGTGGCGGCCCGCGACGGGGCCGGAAGCACGCAACGCAACCCGGAACATCCGGCGCTTTCCCCTCCCCCCTCTGGGAGAGAGGGATGGAGTGAGGGAGGACGCCCCCACCCCGGTCCCGTCTTCAGTGCCGCGCGGCTTCGGCGACCTTCACGCCCCGGGCGGGAATCGCCGGGGCCACGGCATCGTGAATTCTCGGCCAGATTCCCTGCTTGCGCCAGCGGGCATAGCGGTTGCAGACGGTGGCATAGGGGCCGTATTGGGTGGCCGGCCAGTCGCGCCAGCGTCCGCCCGCGTGAAGCATGTGCAGGATGCCGCTGATGATGCGGCGATCGTCGGCGCGGGGGGCGCCACGGCCGCCGGACGGCAGCAGGGGCTCCACCTTTTCCCAGGTTTCGTCGTTCAGCCAGAACAATTGCTTCATGCCTTACGCTCCTTCCTTACAATCAGGTGGCGGAGGCGCCGCCATCCACCGCCAGCATCTGACCCGTGACATGCCGCGACGCTTCCGAGGCGAGAAACACCGCCGCGCCCATCAGGTCCTCGTCCCCGCCCAGCCGGCCGAGCGGCGTCACCTCGATCACCTGGGTGCTGAAACGATCGAGCAGCCCTTGCGACATTTTCGAGGGGAAGAAGCCGGGGCAGATGGCGTTGACATTGATGTTGTAACGGCCCCATTCGGCGGCGAGCGCACGGGTGAAATTCACCATCGCGCCCTTCGAGGTATTATAGGCGATGGTGTTCATCGACAGGTTCGGCGGATTGCCGCCAAGCCCCGCGACAGAGGCGATGTTGATGATCTTGCCGCCGCCCTGCGGGATCATCGCCTGGCGACCGACTTCCTGCGCGAGCAGGAAGGGGGCGTCGATGTTCAGCGTCATCACCTTGTCCCAGGCGGACTTCGGATAATCCTCGGCCGCGGCGCCCCAGGTCGCGCCCGCGTTGTTGATCAGGATGTCGATCCGGCCGAAACGCTCCATCACCGCGCCGACGAGACGCGGGATGGTCTCGCCCGCGATATCGCCGAGATCGGCGACGACGGACATCGCCTCGATCCCGGCCGCGCTCAGGCGCTTCTCCGCCTCGGCCAGTTCGCCGGGCTTCCGCGCCGCGATCGCGACCTTCGCGCCCATTTCGCCCAGCGCCTCGGCCATCTGCAGGCCGAGCCCGCGCGAGCCGCCGGTGATCAGGGCGACCTTGCCCGAAAGGTCGAAAAGCTGCTTCACGCTCATCTTACTGGATCCGCTTCAGTTCCATCTTGGCGATCGAATTGCGATGCACTTCGTCCGGCCCGTCGGCGAGACGCAGGGTGCGCGCCCCGGCATAGGCATAGGCGAGGCCGAAATCATTGGAGACGCCGCCGCCGCCATGGACCTGGATCGCCCAGTCGATCACCTTGCAGGCCATGTTGGGCGCCGCCACCTTGATCATGGCGATTTCCTTGGCCGCGACCTTGTTACCGTAGCGGTCCATCTTGTCGGCCGCGTTGAGGACGAGGAAACGGCACTGGTCGATCATGATGCGGGCTTCGGCGATACGCTCGGCCGTGACGCCATGCAGCGCGATCGGCTTGCCGAAGGCGGTGCGCGCCTTGGCCCGCTGACACATCTTCTCGAAGGCACGCTCGGCGAGGCCGATCAGGCGCATGCAGTGATGGATGCGGCCCGGGCCAAGGCGCCCCTGCGCGATCTCGAAGCCGCGGCCTTCGCCGAGCAGCATGTTGGAAACCGGCACGCGGACATTCTCGAACAGAACCTCGCCGTGGCCATGCGGCGCGTCGTCGTAACCGAAGACCGGCAGGGCGCGCAGGATGGTGACACCCTTGGTATCGCGCGGCACGATGATCATCGACTGCTGGGCGTGACGGTTCGGATTGTTCGGGTCGGTCTTGCCCATGAAGATGAAGACCTTGCAGCGCGGATCATTCGCGCCCGACGACCACCACTTGCGGCCGTTGATGACATATTCGTCACCCTCGCGCCGGATGGAGCTCGCGATATTGGTCGCGTCCGAGGAGGCGACCTCGGGCTCGGTCATGGCGAAGCAGGAGCGGATCTCGCCCGCGAGCAGGGGCACCAGCCACTGTTTCTTCTGTTCCTCGGTGCCGTAACGGGCGAGGACTTCCATGTTGCCGGTATCGGGCGCGGAACAGTTGAACACCTCGGGCGCCCAGGCGACGCGGCCCATGATCTCGCACAGGGGCGCGTATTCGAGATTGGTCAGGCCGGCGCCCAGCTCCGATTCCGGCAGGAACAGGTTCCACAGGCCGGCGTCCTTCGCCTTCTGCTTCACTTCCTCGACGATCCGGGTCGGCTGCCAGCGGTCGCCCTCGGCCACCTGCTGCTCGAAGACATGCTCGTTCGGATAGACATGGGCGTCCATGAAGGCGCTCACCCGCTCCATCAGGTCTTTCGTCTTCTGGGAATATTCGAAATCCATGATGCGATCCTTCGGGTTTCAGCGCGGATTGACGCGCAGCGTGTTGGTCGGCAGGCGCTCTTCGAGGATGTCCTGCATCCTGATCTCGATCGCCTTTTTGATGGTCGGGTGGGTGATGATGTAGAAGCGCCCCGCCTGAACCCCTTCGAGGGTGATGCGGGCGACATCGGCGGCGGTCAACTTGCCGGCGGCGATCGCCTTGCGCATCGCTTCGGCATAGACCTCGCCCAGGGGATTGGCGTCGGCGAATTCGGCCGGGCGGTTACGCTCGGAATGGCCGATGCCGGTGGGCACGAAGGCCGGGCACAGCACCGAGACGCCGATCGGCGCCCCCTCCAGCTGCAATTCGTGATGCAGGCATTCGGACAGGGTGACGACGCCATGCTTCGAGACGCAATAAACGCTCGATCCCGGCGGCGAGACGAGGCCGGCGGCCGAGGCGGTATTGACGATATGCGCGGGCTGGCCCTGCGCCAACATGCGCGGCACGAAGCTGCGGATGCCGTGGACGACGCCCATCAGGTTGACGTCGAGCACCCATTTCCATTCGTCGAGGGTCGTCGTCCAGGTCGGCCCGGACACGGCGACGCCTGCGTTGTTGAACAGAAGATGGGCCGCCCCGAAACGGGCATAGGTCGCTTCGGCGAGATTGTCGACGTCGCATGGTTTCGAGACGTCGCAGATGGCTGTGATGACGTCGGTGGCACCGGGAAGAAGAGCCAGGGTCGCCCCCAGCCCTTCCTGGTCCCGGTCGGCCAGAACGAGCTTCATGCCCGCTCCGGCGCATTGTACCGCCAATTCGCGGCCGAACCCGCTGGCTGCCCCCGTGATGACGGCAACCTTGTTCGCCAGATCCTGCACCGCGACTCTCCCCCGCTTGCTTTTTTTGCTGCCGCGACGTTTTCGCCGTCGGATTGCCCCCAGAGTAGCGATGAACTAACCTGCGTCCAATGAATGTTCGGAAGCGGATACCATAAATTCCATGCATATAAGCCGATTGGACCTCAATCTCCTCGTCGTGCTGGACGCGATCTTCGCCGAAGGCGGCATCACGGCGGCGGCGGCCAAGCTGAACCTGACCCAGCCCGCGGTCAGCCATGCCCTCGGCCGGCTGCGCGACGTGCTGGGCGATCCGCTGTTCGAGCGTCAGGGCCGGCGTCTGGTGGCGACGCCCTTCGCCCGCGGCCTGATCGAGCCGGTGCGGCAATCCTTGCGCGGGATCGAGATCGCCCTCGCCGAGGCCGAGCGTTTCGATCCGGCGACCACGCGGCGGCGTTTCACCCTCGGCATCCGCGATGTGCTCGAGGCGCGCATCCTGCCCGCGCTGATGCACCGGATCAGCGAGGTCGCCCCGCTGGTCGACCTGTCGGCCATTCACGTCGATCGCCGCGAGGTCGAGGGCGAACTGGCCGCCGGGCGGGTCGACGCCGCGCTCGATATCTGGCTGTCGCTGCCCGAACACATCCGCCAGCGCCGCTTGATGGCGGACCGTTTCGTCGTCGTCGCCCGCAGCGGCCACCCCAGGGTGCGCGGCCATATCGATCTCGACACCTATCTGGCGCAGCAGCATGTCCTGGTCAGCGCCCGCACCGCCGGCCCCGGTCTCGAGGATATCGAACTGGCCCGTCTCGGCCACAGCCGCCATGTGCGCCTGCGCTGCCAGCATTATTTCGCCGGCTGCCGGGTGGTCAGCCAGACCGACATGATCCTGACCATGACCGAGCATTACGCCCGCATCACCAACCGGCCCTTCGCCAACCAGATGCTGCCCTTTCCCATCGAAGGACCCGGCCTCGATGCCTTTCTCTACTGGCACGCCAATGTCGAGAATGATCCTGCCAATCGCTGGCTGCGCGGCCTGATCACCGAAACCATGGCCGCCCTGCCCCTGCGCGACGTCTAGACAGGCCTGTAAGCAAGTCGGCTTTTGGCGGCAAGACATCCGTTTCCGGGGAGGAAAAGTTCCCGATCCCAGGGCGGCTCCATCACTTCCTCCAGATATGGCGATAATGGAAGCACTTGCGCCCAAATTGACGGCGCTTGTGCTGCCAAATCCCCCCACTTGATCTCTATTCTTGTCCATGACGCGTTGCACAAAAGCGGTGTGACTTCCGCTTTTACACAACCGTACAACAGCCATGGACCGGCACCATGCCCAGGTACGACCAGACATCACGGATCTCCACGGCCTGCCGGGCGGAAGCATGGCTGGTCGACCTGGAACTGTCGGCGCCTGAAAGCCAAGCCATTGATCTGAAACCAGGTTTGGACGAACAGCGACGCGCATCGGGATACCGAAAGCCACTCGACCGCCGCCGCTTCCTGCGCAGTCGCGGTGCCCTGTGCCGTATTCTGTCGGATTACACCGGGCGCCCCGTGGCGAGCCTCGACATCAGGACGGACGAGCGCGGCCGGCCCTGTCTCGCCGCTCCTGACACGGTGGATTTCAATTCGTCCCGATCCGGCAATTTCGCCCTGATCGGCACCGCCCGAAATTGCCGCATCGGCATCGATATCGAACAGGTCCAGCCCGATTTTCCGTGCATGGAACTGGCCAAATCTTTCTTCTCACGAAATGAAAATACCTCACTCGACGCCCTGCCGGCGCAGCGTCGCGCCGATGGTTTTTTCCAGGCCTGGGTTTCCAAGGAAGCCTGCGTGAAAGCCTGGGGCATGGGCCTGTCCCTGCCGCTCGACAGTTTCGACGTCTGCGCCGATCCGGCCGCCCCCGCCGCCCTGCTGGCGGATCGCTCGGATGGGCCGCCGCTTTGGCTCTACCGGCTGGAAGCGCCCGGCGGCTATGTCGCCGTGCTCGCCGCGGACCGGCCGCTTGCCTCGCTTCGCCTCCACACCACCCGTCATTCCCGGCTGCACCAGACGGCGCCGGATGTCGCCCGGCCGACAGTTCAGGAGATCTGACATGGGCATCGTCGAACGCACCACGCCGCCCCAGGTCCTGCCCCTCGCCATCGGCCAGCGCGGCATCTGGGTCAGCAGCAAGATCGCCCCCTCGGATTCGGTGTTCAACATATCGGAATATGTCGAGATCACCGGCGCCCTCGATCCCGAGCTGTTCCTGCGCGCGCTCCACACCCTCGCCAACGAGGCGGAAACGGCGCGAACCCGCATTGTCGATACCGACGACGGCCCGCGCCAGGTGATCGAGCCGTTCTACGCCGGCAGCATTCCCTATATCGACTTCACCGACGAAGCCGATCCTCTGGCGGTCGCCGAAGCCTGGATGATGGCCGAATTGTCGGAACCCGTCGATCTGGCCGGCACCCGGCTGTGGTTCGTCGCCCTGCTGAAAATCGCCGACGAGCGCTTCATCTGGTATCACCGCTGCCACCACATCATCCTCGACGGCTTCGGCGGCGGTCTGCTGGCCCGGCGCTGCGCCGAGCTTTATACCGCCCTGGTCGAGGGCCGCGCGCCCGAGCCCTGCCCCTTCGGCGGTTTCTCGACCATCGTCGAATCCGAGCAGTCCTACCGCAACTCGCCCCGCCACGAACGCGACCGCGACTATTGGCGCGAGCGCCTCGCGGGCCTGCCCGAGCCGATCTCGCTCGCCAAGCGCCGCGTGGCGCCGACCGGCGGGTTGCTGCGCTCGACCGCGCGGCTGTCGCAAGACAAGTCGCTGGCGCTCCGCGAAATGGCCAAACAGGCCGGCGGAACCATGCCGCAGATCCTGATCGCCCTGCTCGCCGCCTATATCTACCGGGTTTCGGGCGCCGACGACCTCGTGCTCGGGATGCCGGTCACCGGACGCACGTCGGGCGTCCTTCGCCGTATTCCGGGCATGATGGCCAATGCCATCGCCATGCGCTTCGCCATGAGCCCGGAGGTCACCCTCGACAACCTGATCCAGCAGGCGTCGAGCGCGGTCATGGGCGGCTTGCGCCATCAGCAGTATCGCTATGAGGACCTGCGCCGCGACCTCGGCCTGCTGCGCCAGGACCAGCAGATCAGCTGGACCGGCATCAATATCGAACCTTTCGACTACGACCTGCGCTTCGCCGGCCTGCCGTCCACTTTCCACAATCTCTCCAACGGCTCGGTCGAGGACCTGACCATCTTCGTCTATGACCGGGACGACGGCCGTGGCCTGCGCATCGATTTCGACGCCAACCCCGGCCTCTATACCAGGGACGAGTTGCAGGAACATCAGGAACGCCTGGTGCGCCTGATCGAGGCGGTGATCGAGAACCCGACAGGTCCCATCGGCGCCGTCGACGTGCTCTCGGCCGAGGAACGCCGCCTGATCGAGACGGTGTGGAACGATACCGCTCATCCCGTCTCGGACCGCCCCTGGATCGAGGATTTCGAGGCGCAGGCAGCGGCGACGCCCGGGCGCCTGGCGGTAACCGACGCCACCGCCAGCTTCGACTACGCCACGCTGAACGAGGAGGCGAACCGCCTCGCCCATACGCTGCTGGCCCGCGGCATCGGCCCGGGCAGCCTGATCGCCGTCGCCCTGCCGCGCAATCGCCACCTGCCGGCGGCCCTGATCGCCATCCACAAGGCGGGGGCCGCCTATCTGCCCCTCGACCCCGAGGCCCCGCCGGCCCGCCTCGCGCTGACGATCGAGGATGCGCAGCCCGCGCTGCTGCTGACGACCAGCGCCATCGCCGGGCGCCTGCCGGTGAACGGCCTGCCCTGCCTGTTCCTCGACCGCACCGACACCTCGCACGCGGCGACCCATAACCCAGGCGACGCCGATCGCAAGGCCAGCTTCGGCCTCGCCGATGCCGCCTATGTCATCTACACCTCGGGCTCGACCGGCCGGCCCAAGGGCGTCGTCGTGCCGCACCGCGGCCTCGCCAATTTCCTGGCCGCCATGCGCGACACCCTTCGCATCACCGCCGAGGACCGCCTGGTGGCGGTGACCACGATCGCTTTCGACATCGCCGCGCTCGAACTCTATCTGCCGCTGACCGTGGGTGCCGCCATCGCCGTCGTGCCGCGCGACGTGGTGCGGGATCCCGCCGCCCTCGTCGAGGTCATCCGCGATTTCGGCGCGACCCTCATGCAGGCGACGCCGTCGCTGTGGCAGGCGCTGGTCAATGATCACGCCCCCGCCCTGCGCGGGTTGCTGCCCCTCGTCGGCGGCGAGGCGCTGCCGCCGCCTCTGGCGCGCGCGCTGCACCGCCTGTCGGGCCGGGTGATCAACCTCTATGGCCCGACCGAGACGACGATCTGGTCGACGGTGATGGAACTCGCCGGCCGCGACCTGGATTCGCCGCCCATCGGCCGGCCGATCTGGAACACCACGATCCATGTCCTCGACCGCCACATGAAGCCGGTGCCGATCGGCATTCCGGGCGATCTCTATATCGGCGGTCTCGGCGTCGCCGATGGTTACCTGCGCCGGCCCGACCTGACCGCCGAGCGCTTCATTCCCGATCCCTTCGGCGGGCCGGGCGGGCGGCTCTACAAGACCGGCGACCTGGCTCGCTGGCGGGCCGACGGCGTGCTCGAATTCCTCGGCCGCAGCGATTTCCAGATCAAGATCCGCGGCTTCCGCGTCGAGGCCGGCGAGATCGAGGCTGCCCTCGCCGCCTGCCCGGGCGTTCGCCAGAACACGGTGATCCTGCGCGAGGAGCCGAATGGCGACAAACGCCTGGTCGCCTATGTTGTCGCCGAGCCGGGAGCGGAACTCGACACCGGCCTGTTGCGGGCGCGGATCGAAAAGACCCTGCCGGATTACATGATCCCCTCGGCCTTCGTCCCCCTCGACGCGCTGCCGGTCAATGCCAATGGCAAGCTGGACCGCGGCGCCCTGCCGGCGCCTCAATACGAGCCACGCCAGGGCTATGTCGCGCCCCGCACGCCGATGGAGGAAATCCTCGCCGCGCTCTGGGCCGAAGCCTTCAATGTAGAGAAGGTCGGCATTCACGACAGCCTGTTCGAGCTGGGCGGCGATTCGCTGGCCGCCGCCCGCATGATCGCCACCCTGCGCAGCCGCCATGGCGTCGAAATTCCGCTCGGCGCCGTCTTCGGCACGCCGACCATCGCCGGCCTCGCCGAGGCGCTCGAGCGCCATGCCGCTCATGATCCCTTCGCCACCACCCTGCCCCTGAAGGCGGGCGGCGGCCGGGCGCCGCTGTTCTGCCTGCACCCCGTGCTGGGCCTTGGCTGGGGCTATGGCGGCCTTCTGCGCCATGTCGGCCAGGACCGCCCGGTCTATGCCCTGCAATCGCGCGGCATCGCCGACGCGGCACCCCTGCCCGCCGACATTCCGCAGATCGCGGCCGATTATCTGGCCGAGGTGCGCCGCATCCAGCCGAAGGGACCCTACCACCTGCTGGGCTGGTCCTTCGGCGGGCTGATCGCCCATGAGATGACCCGCCAGATGGAAGCGGCGGGCGAGACGATCGCCTTCCTTGGCCTTCTCGACGCCTATCCTTTCGTCACCGACAAGCCGCCGGCGGACGAGGCGGCGGAAGTGCTCAACGCGCTGTCCTTCCTCGGCTACGAGAAAGCCGACCTCGGCGCCGGCCCCTTGCGCATGGACAGGCTTGCCGAGTTCATCTGCGAGCGTTACGACGTGTTCTCGATACCCGCGGTGCAGGACATGCAGCGCAAGACTCCGGACCTCTTCGACAACATCCGCAAGGTGATCGAGAACAACATGCGCCTCGCTCGCCGCTTCACCCCCGGCATGGTTGCCGCCGATGTCACCTTCGTCCGCGCCACCAGGGGCAAGGGGGCGGATCTCGACCAGATCCTGCACCATCAGCCGCGAGCCTGGACGGCCCATGTCGCCGGCAGCGTCGCCGTGACCGAGATCGACTGCCACCACCAGGAAATGCTGGATGTCGGCACCCTCGGCCGCATCGGTCCGGTGATCGCCGCCGCCCTCGAAGCCTCGGCCCCGGCCGACGCCAAGGTTTTCGCCTGATGCGCATCACCGTCTTCGCCGTCGGCACCATGGGCGATATCCGGCCCTTCCTCGCCCTCAGCCACGGGCTGCGGAAGAAGGGCCACCAGGTCACCCTGGCGGCGAGCCATAATTTCGAGGATCTGATCCGCCGCTTCGGCGTCGGCTATTCGCCGCTGACCGCCGATTACGAAGAATTGATGCACGCCGCGCCGGAAATGATCGAAAACGGCATGAATGTCGTCAAGGTCGGCCGGATCATGCGCGGCAAGCTGGGCGCCATGGCCTCCCATTGGGCCGAGGAAGGCAAGGCCGCCGCCGAAGGGGCGGAATTGCTGATCGGTCAGGGCCCGGCCACGATCCTCGTCGCCTCCCTGTCGGATGCCCTCGGCATCCCTTGCGTGCAGGCCCAGCTCCAGCCGATGACGCCCTGCCGCGACATCACACCGATGATGCTGCCGCCCACCCGCTTCAAGATCCCGGGCCCGGTCAACCTCTTCCTCTATCATGCGCTGCGCATGATGACCTGGCAGATGTTCGCCCCGGCGATCAACGACATCCTGCGGAAGGACCTGGGGCTGAAGCCCTATACCTGGCGTGGCCCCTATTACGGCGGCCCGGTCGAGCGCAAGCGCGTGCTCTATGCCTATAGCGAGCAGATCCTGCCCAAGTCGCGCGACTGGACGGCGGATCAGCAGGTGACCGGCTTCTGGTTCCTCGACGAAGGCGAAGTCTGGCAGCCGCCCGAGGATCTCGCCGCCTTCCTCGCCGCCGGCGACAAGCCGCTCTATGTCGGTTTCGGCTCCATGCTCAGCAAGGATGCCGAGCGGATCACCCGCATCGTGCTCGAGGCGATCCGCCTCGCCGGTTGCCGCGCCATCGTCGCCACCGGCTGGGGCGGCATCACGGCGGACGAATCGCTGCGCAGCGACAAGGTCTTCGTCCTGAAGCAGGCGCCGCACGACTGGCTGTTCCCGCGCATGGCCGCCGCCTTCCACCATGGCGGCGCCGGCACGACCGCCGCCGCCGCCCGCGCCGGCATCCCCTCGCTGGTCATGCCCTTCATCACCGAACAGGGTTTCTGGTCCAACCAGCTGGAAAAACTGGGCGCCGCCCCCCATCACCTGAACCGCAAGACCGTGACCGCCGCCGAAATGGCCAAGGCGATCAAGGCCGTGCTCGATCCGGCGCTGGCGGCCAACGCGAAGCGCCTCGGCGAGAAGATCCGCCAGGAAAATGGTGTCGAGCGGGCCATTCGCCAGCTCGCCGACTGGGGCCTGCTGACACGCCCCGCCACCGCCGACGCATCGACGGCCGGCCTTGCCTTCGCGGCGGATCATGCTGGCAGCTGATTTCACCGATCGCGTCCGTCGCCAGGCCGACGGATTGTTCGTGCGCTGGCGTGGCCTCGGCCTTCGCACCCGCCTCGTCACCGGCGGCATCGGCGCCGGCGTGCTGGTCGGGCTGATCGCCTGGGCCGGCGGCGCCCGTGCCCCGGCTCTCGATGCGCTGGGTGGTGCCGTTCCCGTCGTCATGGCCACGATCGAACAGCGGCCGACCCCGGTCTTCCTCGACGGTATCGGCACGGTCCAGCCCTCCAACACGGTGCAGGTGCGCGCAAGGGTCGATGGCGAGGTGATCGAGATCGCCTTTCGGGAGGGCGACACGGTGAAGGCCGGCGATGTCCTCGCCCGCATCGATCCCCGGCCGCTGGAAGCCAACCTGAAGCAGATGCTGGCCAATCTCGCCCGCGACAAGTCGCAACTGGCCGATGCCCGCGGCAACCTGAACCGGCTGGTTTCGATCGGCGAATTCGCCGCGCGCAAGACCGTCGACAACCAGCGCGCCCTGGTCGCCCAATATGAAGCCCTGATCGCCGCCGACGAGGCGCAGGTCGATTACGCCCGCACCCAGCTCGATTATACCGTGGTCCGCTCGCCGATCGACGGGCGGACGGGCCTGCGCAGCGTCGATGTCGGCAATATCGTCCATGCCGCCGACGCCAGTCCGCTGGTCACCGTCAGCCAGATTTCGCCCATCGCCGTCGTCTTCAGCCTGAACGCCGACCATCTGCCCGAGATCATCGACGGCATGGCGGCGGGCACCCTGCCCGTTTCCGCCTATGCCAAGGACAACAAGACCCTGCTGGCCGAAGGCAGCCTCGACCTCGTCGACAACCAGATCGACCAGACCACCGGCACGGTGAAGCTGAAGGCCAGTTTCCCCAACGCGGACAATCGCCTGTGGCCCGGGCAGTTCGTCAATGCAAGGCTTCGCGTCTCGATCTACGAAGGCCTGTCGGTCGCGGCGACGGCGATCCAGCAAGGACCGAACGGCGCCTATCTCTGGACCGTCGATGGCGAGGGCCGCGCCGCCATGCGCTCGGTCGTCGTCAACCGGCTGCAGGACGGGCGCGCCCTGATCACCAGTAGCCTGCCGGCCGGCCAGAAGATCGTGCTCGACGGCCAGTACAAGCTGCAGCCCGGCGCCCTGACGGAAGCCGCGGCGCCCCAGCCGGAAGCCCCGGTCGCGGGATCGTCCCAGCCGAATTCCTGATCCCATGAATTTCGCGCAGGCCTTCATCCTCCGGCCGGTCGCCACCACGCTGCTGACCCTCGGCATCGTGCTGCTGGGCTTCCTCGGCTACCGGCTGCTGCCGGTCACCGCCCTGCCGACCGTGGATTTCCCGACGATCCAGGTCACCTCGCGCCTGCCGGGGGCGGCGCCCGATGTCATGGCCTCGCTGGTGACGACACCGCTGGAAAAGCAGCTCGGGCAGATTTCCGGCCTCGCCACCATGCATTCGGTCTCGTCCTTCGGCACCAGCCAGATCACCCTGCAATTCGATCTCGGCCGCGATATCGATGCCGCCGCGCAGGACGTGCAGGCGCAGATCAACGGCGCCTCCGGCCTTTTGCCGCTCGACCTCATGCCCAGCCGGCCGACCTACAGCAAGGTGAACCCGGCCGACACGCCGGTGCTGATCCTCGCCATGACCTCGGGCGAGTTACCCTTGCGCGCCGTCAATGATTACGCCGACACCGCTGTCGCCCAGAAATTGTCGCAGGTCGGCGGCGTCGGCCTCGTCACCATCGAGGGCGGGCAGAAGGCGGCGGTGCGCATCCAGGTCAATCCGGTCGCCCTCGCCGGCCTCGGCCTCGCCATGGAGGATGTCCGCCTCGCCATCCGGGGCGCCACGGTCGACAGCCCCAAGGGCGGCATCGACGGCCCGCGCCAGAGCTTCCAGATCAGCGCCGACGACCAGTTGCTCGACGCCGACGGCTACCGCCGGCAGATCATCGCGACGCGAAACGGCGCCCCGGTCCGCCTTGGCGATGTCGCCGTGGTGATCGACAGTGTCGAGAACGAGCGCATGGCCGGCTGGTACGACGGCAAGCCCGCCGTCCTCCTGAACATCCAGCGTCAGCCCGGCGCCAATATCATCGAGGTGGTGGACGCCATCCACCGCCTGCTGCCCTCGCTCCGCGCCTCGGTCCCGCCCACGGTGAAGATCGACGTGCTGACCGACCGCACCGACATGATCCGCGCGGCGATTTCGGAAGTGCAGTTCACCCTGCTGCTGTCGATCGGCCTCGTCGTCATGGTGATCTTCCTGTTCCTGCGGAAGCTCTGGGCGACGATCATTCCCAGCATCACCCTGCCGGTCTCGCTGATCGCGACCTTCGGCATCATGGCGCTGACGGGCTTCACCCTCGACAATCTGTCGCTGATGGCGCTGACCGTCGCCACCGGCTTCGTCGTCGACGATGCCATCGTCATGATCGAGAATATCGTCCGTCACATCGAGGCGGGCGAGAAGCCGCTGCCCGCCGCGATCAAGGGCGCGCGGCAGATCGGCTTCACCATCATCTCACTCACCGTCTCCTTGATCGCGGTGTTCATCCCGCTGTTGCTCATGGATGGCGTCGTGGGGCGGCTGTTCCATGAATTCGCCATCACCCTGTCGGCCGCCGTCGCCATTTCCGCCGTCGTCTCCCTGACCCTGACGCCGATGATGTGCGCCCATCTCCTCGGCCGCGACCGGGCGGATGCAAAGCCCGGCCGCATCGCCCGCTGGAGCGAGGATGTCCTGAACAAGGGCGTCGCCTTCTACGACCGCACCCTCCAATGGGTGCTGGACCGCCAGCGCGAGACGCTGCTGGTCGCCATCGCCACGCTCATCGGCACCATCGGGCTCTACCTCGTGGTGCCCAAGGGCTTCCTGCCCCAGCAAGACACCGGCCTCATCATCGGCGTGACCGATGCCGCGCCCGATATTTCCTTCGCCGCCATGGCGACCAGGCAGCAGGAAATCGCCGATATCGTCCGGGGCGACGAGGCGGTCGCCGCCGTCTCGGCCTTCGTCGGCACCGGCACGATCAACACGACGGGTAACGCCGGGCGGCTCTATATCAGCCTGAAACCCCATGGCGCGCGCGGCGAATCCGCCGATGCCGTGATGCGCCGCCTGAAGGCGAAGACGGCGGGCGTGCAGGGCATCAGCCTCTACATGCAGTCGGCGCAGGAACTGGCCATCGGCACCAGCCATGCCCGCACCCAGTATCAATACATGTTGCAGGGCGTCAGCGCCGGGGAGTTGTCGCTGTGGTCCAGCCGCCTGCTCGACGAGTTGCACCGCCAGCCGGCCCTGGCCGATGTCGCCTCCGATGCGCAGGCGGGGGGGCTTCGGGCCGCGCTCACCATCGACCGCGACGCGGCCGCCCGCCTCGGCATTTCCATCGGCTCGATCAACGACGCGCTCTACAACGCCTTCGGCCAGCGCCAGATCGCCACGATCTATACCCAGACCAACCAGTACAAGGTGATCCTCGAGGTTGCGCCCTCGTTCCGCGAGGATGCGGAGGCCTTCCGCTTCGCCTATGTGAAATCGGCCGGCGGCGACATGGTGCCCCTGTCGACCTTCACGCGGGCGACGCAGGAAGCCGCCCCCCTCGCCCTGATGCACCACGGCCTCTTCCCCGCCGTCACCCTGTCCTTCAACCTCGCCCCCGGCTGGTCGCTGGGCGAGGCGACCGACGCGATCCATGCGGCGGAAGCGGCGATCAACATGCCGGAGCAGATCGGCCGCAGTTACATCGGCTCCGCCGCCGAATTCGGCCGCTCGCGCAGCAGCGAGATCTGGCTGATCCTCGCCGCCGTGGTCACGGTCTATATCGTTCTCGGCGTCCTCTACGAGAGTTACATCCACCCGATCACCATTCTCTCCACCCTGCCGTCCGCCGGCATCGGCGCCCTCCTCGGCCTCATGCTGTTCGGCAAGGACCTGGACGTCATTTCGCTGATCGGCATCATCCTCCTCATCGGCATCGTGAAGAAGAATGCGATCATGATGATCGACTTCGCCCTCGACGCCGAACGGACGCAAGCCATGCCCCCGCGCGAGGCGATCTATCAGGCCTGCCTGCTGCGCTTCCGCCCGATCATGATGACGACCATGGCCGCCCTGCTCGGCGCCGTGCCGCTCGCCGTCGCGGGCGGCACCGGGGCGGAGATCCGCCAGCCGCTGGGCATCGCCATCGTCGGCGGGCTGATCCTGTCGCAGGTCCTCAGCCTCTACACGACGCCCGTCATCTATCTGGCCTTCGACCGGCTGCAGCGCCGCCTGCGGGGGCGGAAGGCCGCGCCGCAAGCGGTGGCCTGACATGCTGTCCGACCCTTTCATCCGGCGGCCCATCGCGACCTCGCTCGTGATGATCGGGGTGATGCTGCTCGGCCTCGTCGCCTATTTCCACCTGCCCGTCGCCTCGATGCCGGTCGTCGACCTGCCGACCATCGTCGTCCGCACCGGCCTTCCGGGCGCCAGTCCCGAGACCATGGCCGCCGCCGTCGCCACCCCGCTGGAGCGGCAGATCGGCACCATCGCCGGCCTCACGGAACTCACCTCGATCAACGCCCTCGGCGGCTCGACCATCGTCGCGCAGTTCGATGTCTCGCGGGATGTCGACGGTGTCGCCCGCGACGTGCAGGCGGCGATCAACGCGGCCGCCGCCACCCTGCCCGCCGACCTGCCGGCGCCGCCCTTCTACATCAAGGCCAATCCCAATATCTTCCCGGTGATCACCCTGTCCCTCGCCAGCGACATCATGCCGGCGGCGCAGGTCTATGATTTCGCCGATCAGATCATCCTGCAGAAACTGTCGCAGATCCCCGGCGTGTCGCAGGTCTCGATCAGCGGCGCCGACAAGACGGCGGTGCGGGTCGCCATCGATCCGGTGCGGATCGGCGCCCTCGGCCTCGATCTCGAGGATGTGCGGGCGGCGCTGTCGGCGCTCAGCACCCTCGGCCCCAAGGGCAGTTTCGATGGCCCGGAGAAGAGCTTTTCCATCGCCGCCAACGATCAGCTGCACGATGCCGCCGCCTTCCGGGGCCAGATCGTCGCCTGGAAGGGCAGCGCGCCCATCCGCCTCGGCGATATCGCCGTCGTGACCGACGATGTCAGCAACACCAAACTCGGCTCCTGGCTGGACGGCAAGCGCGCCGTCCTCGTCGAGGTGCGGAAGCGCCCGGGCGCCAACACGATCGAAGTGGTCGACCGCGTGCATGTCGCGCTGGCCGAGCTGCGCCCCCTGCTGCCGCCCGCGCTCGACCTCCGGGTCGTCGCCGACCGCACCAAGGTGCTGCGCGCCGGCATCTTCGACCTGCAACTGACCATGCTGCTGTCGACCGCCCTCGTCGTCATGGTGATCGCGCTTTTCTTACGCCGCTTCTGGGCCACGCTTATTCCGGCGGCGACCATTCCGGTCGCGGTCTGCGCCACCTTCGCCGTCATGTATCTGCTGGATTACAGCCTCGACAATCTGTCGATCATGGCGCTGATCATCGCGGTCGGCTTCATCGTGGACGATACGATCGTGATGGTGGAAAACGTCTTCCGCCTGATGGAACAGGGCGCGAGCCCGCTCGATGCCGCGAAGCGCGGCGCCCGCCAGATCGCCTTCACCGTCGTCTCCCTGACGGCCTCGCTGATCGCCGCGCTGATCCCCATTCTGTTCATGCCCGGCATCCTTGGCCGTTTCTTTCAGGAATTCGGCGTGACGCTGGCCGTCGCCATTCTCGCCTCCGCCGTGATTTCCCTGACCCTGACACCGACCATGTGCGCCCATCTGCTGCCGCCCGGCGGCGAGACGGCGAAGGGCGGCCGTCTGGGCGAGGCGATGGAGCGGGGCCTTACCCGCCTCGGCGATGCCTATGGCCGCAGCCTCGAAGCCGCCCTGTCCGTGCCCTGGACCATGCTGGGCATCATCCTCGTCGCCATGCTGCTGGGCCTCGGGCTTTACGGCGTGGTGCCCAAGGGCTTCCTGCCCAAGCAGGACACGGGCGTGATCCGGGGCATTACCGATGCCCCGCCCGATATTTCCTTCGACGCGATGCGCGCCCGCCAAAGCGATGTCGTCCGCGTGATCATGACCGATCCCGCCGTCGCCAGCGTCTCTTCCTCGGTCGGGGTCGGCATTTTCAACGCGCTGAACAATGGCAGTATCACCGTGAACCTGAAACCCTTCGGGGTGCGCGATGTCTCGGCCCAGGCCGTCGCCGACCGGCTGCGGCCGAAGCTGGCGAGGCTGGTCGGCATCGACACTTACCTCAGCCCGGTCGACGATTTCGGCGTCGGCGGGCGGGCCGGGCGGGCCGCCTATCAATATACGATGCTGGGGCCGGACCTGCCGCGCCTGACCCGCCAGGTGGAGCGGATGCGGGAAGCCATGCGTGCCCTGCCCGAAATCGCCGACGTCTCGACCGATCAGGCCGCCAACGGGTTGACGGCGCGCATCACGATCGACCGCGACGGCGCGGCAAGGCTGGGGGTTTCGGTCGCGGCCATCGACACCGCGCTCTACAATGCCTTCGGCCAGCGCCAGGTCGCCAATATCTACAACGAGTTCGATCAGGCCAAGGTGGTGATCGAGGTTCGCGCCGACGACCGCGACGATATCGATGCCCTCGACCGGCTCTATGTCTCGGCCGAGGATGGGCGCCAGGTGCCCTTGTCCGTCGTCACCAGCCGCGACCTCGGCCTGCTGCCGGTGCAGATCAACCACATGGGGCAATTGCTGGCGATCACCATCGGCTTCAACCTCGCCCCCGATGTCGCCCTCGGCACCGCCATGGCGAGGATCAACGAGACGGCGCGAGACCTGCGCCTGCCGGCCGATATCACCGGCCTCTTCGCGGGCGACGCCAAGGCGGCGTCCGATGCCGGCAGCGCCCAGCTCTGGATGCTGCTCGGCGCCATCGTCGCGATCTATCTCGTCCTCGGCATGCTCTACGAAAGCTATGCCCACCCGCTGACCATCCTGTCGACCATCCCGTCGTCCGGCGTCGGCGCCCTGCTCGCCCTGCTGATCACGGGAACCGAATTTTCCTTCATCGCGGCCATCGCGCTGATCCTCCTCATCGGTATCGTGATGAAGAATGCGATCATGATGGTGGACTTCGCCCTCGTGGCCGAGCGGGAGCTGGGCCTTGCCCCGCGCGAGGCCATCGTCCACGCCGCCCGCCAGCGCTTCCGCCCCATCACCATGACCACCATGGCCGCCGTCTTCGGCGCCCTGCCGCTGGCGATCGGGGTCGGCATCGGCTCGGAACTGCGTCAGCCCCTCGGCGTCGCCATGGTCGGCGGCCTGATTGCGGCGCAATTCGTCACCATCTACACGACCCCCGTCGTCTATGTCGCCGTCGACCGGCTGCGTGGACGGCGGCGGCCCCGCCTGCTGCCGGCGGCCTGAGACCCTTCCCATGCGCCTGTCGACGCCCGGCCCCCGGGTCATCCTGATCACCATCCTGCTCGACGCCATGGGCTTTGGCCTGGTCGCGCCGGTACTGCCCCATCTGGTCGCCGAGCTGGACGGACGGGGACCGGCGGCGGCGAGCACGGTCTTCGGCCTCATTCAGGCGGCCTATGCCGGGGCGATGTTCCTCTGCGCGCCGCTGGTCGGCCGCCTGTCCGACCGTTTCGGCCGGCGCCCGGTGTTGCTTCTGGCCCTGACCGGGGCTGCCGTCGATCATGTGGTGGCGGCGCTCGCGGGCAGCGTCGGCCTTCTGCTCGTCGCGCGTTTCGTGGCCGGGGCCTTCGGCGCCAGCGCCGCCGCCGCCTCGGCCTACGTCGCCGACGTGACGACGCCGGAAGACCGGGGCAAGGCCTTCGCCTTCGCCGGGGCCGCCTTCGCCATTGGTTTCGTCTCGGGCCCCGCTATCGGCGGCTTGCTGGGCGATCTCGGCCCCCGGGTTCCCTTCCTGGCCGCCGCCGGGCTGACCGCGCTCAACCTGCTCTATGCGATCTTCGTCCTGCCCGAGAGCCTGCCTGCGGGCCGGCGAAAGCCCCTCGACCTTGCCGCCCTTAACCCGCTGGCCGGCCTCATGACCTGGTGGCGCTCGCGCCTGATGGGCGGGCTGCTCGGGGCGATCTTCCTCTACATGCTGGCGCAGTCGGCGCTGCAGGCGACCTGGGTGCTCTACATGGATCTCCGCCTCGGCTGGGGGCCGGGCGATGTCGGAAAATCCCTTGGCGTCCTCGGGGTGATGGCGATCCTGGCGCAGGTCCTGCTGGCCCCCCGGCTGATCGCGCGGCTGGGCTCGCGCGGGGCCTTGCTGACGGCGCTTTGCTTCACCGCGCTGTTCTGCGTCGCCCTGTCGATGGTGACGGCGGGCTGGCAGGTCTATGCCGCGCTCATGCTGGTGCCCTTCGCCATGATGGCGGGGCCGGCGGCGCAGGCGCTGGTGTCATCGGGAACGGATGGCGGCGAACAGGGCTTGTTGCAGGGCACGATCAGCAGCGTGACCGGCCTTGCCGCCTTCTTCGGCCCGGCCCTGGGCGCCGGCACCTTCAGCCATTTCGCCGGGGAAGGTGCGATCTACCCCCTGCCCGGCGCGGCCTTCCTGCTGGCCGCCCTGCTCTCGCTGCTCGCCCTCGCGGCCGCGGCGCGGGCGACGCGGACAGGCTAACGCAGGTCGTGCCAGGCGGCGGCGGCGAGAAGCGCCAGGACCGCCGAATAATAATGGTCGTCCGCCAGGGGCACTTCGGCGGCGACATCCCTTGTTCCAAGAACAAGGCCCGCCACCGCCCGCCCCCCCCGCGAGGCCTGATAAGCCGCGAGCTTGCCGGTCGCGAGATCGACCCAGGCCGGCATGACGCCCCATGTGCCGCCGAACCAGGCCCTGAAGGCGGTGAGTTGGGCGGCGGGCGCCCGGCCCCACACGAGATAGAGCGGCACCCTGAGCGCGTCATAGCCAAAGCGCGGCGGCCAGCCGGGCGCCGGCGCCAGACGGCCGTCCCCCGTCACCAGCAGCCAGTCCGGCGGCAGGCCATAGCGGCCGAAACGGGCATCGAGCAGCAGGGCCATGCCATCGGCCGACAGCCTGTCCCAGCCCTCGTCCGGGGCGACGGCGTGGAAATCGGCGAAGGCCGGAAAGACGTAATAGGAGGGATTGATGATCAGGTCGGGTGGGGCATCGCCCTGCTTGCCCTTGTTCGTCTCGACACGAAAACCGTCGACGCCGGGCAACAGCAATCGCCGCCCTCCAGCTTCGACCACCAGTTTCCGCAGGATCGCGCGGCGGATCTCGGCGGACGCCGTCTCCAGCGCCGGGTCCGACCAGCGGATGGCGCCCCGGGCCAGCGCCCAGGCGATGAAGATATCGCCATCGGCCGCGTCGTTCGGATCGTCCACGGGATTGGCCGCGTCCGGGACATAGCGCCAGGAAAACAGCGCGTCATCCCTGCGCCGCAGATGCGCCTCGGTCCAGGACCAGATCAGGTCGAAGGCCGGCCGGTCATCGGCGGCGACCGCCAGCACCATGGCGAAACCCTGCCCCTCGCTGTGACTGACCTTGCCATTGCCATTGTCGATCACCCGGCCGTCTTCGGTCAGGAAGCGGCCCTTGAAATCGGTCCAGGGCAAAGGGGCTTGCGCCAGCGCCGCCCCTGCCAGCAGCCAGGATACGAGCGCGACCAACAGCCAGAAACGCCCCCGCCCGGATCGGGATGCCGGCCTTCGCCGGCATGACGAATTAAGGGGGAGCGCGTCCATCATGCGGACATCGGCTCTAGCGGCCGTAGAGCAGTTCGACGCAGCCCGATTCATCCGCGCCGGAGCGCCGCGCCTGCAGATGCTCGCCGCCACCGGCCTGCTGCATCCACAGGGTATAGAGGCCCTCGAGCAATGCCGCGGCAGCCGGCGACGCGGCTTCGCCCGGCGAGACCGGCAAGGCGCCGTGACGGATGCGGATGCCGGCCTCGACCTCCGCCAGCCGGACCCAGCCCCAGCGGTTGGACAGGAGCAGGCCGTTCATCGCCTCCTCGAGCACCTCGAGGGTCTCGGCGCCGGCCACCGGCCGGGCCGCCGCCATCCGGCGACCGACCTGGTTCAGGAAGGCGGCCGCGTTGTCGTTCCCGGCCACGGCGAACAGTTCATCCGCGACGGCCGCGAAGAACCCCGGCAGGGGCTCCGACCCCAGCAGGGCCGCGTGATAGATGGCGCCAGCGTCGTCGACGGGAACGGCGGGCGCGGCCAGATTGGCGAACAGGCTCACGGTGCAACCTCCAGCAAACGCTTCACATAAACCATGACACTGCTTTCCGAATAATCGCCGAAGCTGTCAAAGGACGCGGAAGCCCCGACCGTCGTCTGGCGATCGAAGGCATAGTCGAAGCCGCCATGGATATTGCCGCCGACCCCGCTCTCGCTGCCGGCGGCGTAATAGGCGGACGAGATCAGACCCGCGGACACTTCATCCTCGAGAATGCCCTGCAGCTTGCCGTCGGTCGGGAAATAGGGCGCGGCGTCTTTCTCGTAGCGCTGATAGCCGATGGCGCCGCCGATCGTGTAGTTCCACTTGCCGCTGCGGCTTTCGCCCGTGTATTCGACCGGAAAGGAGACCGAATAGAAGCTCTGCGGGCTGAAATAGCCACCGTGGCCGAAGGAGAATTCGCCCAGGTTCTTCTCGTAATTGAGATAGGACAGGTTGACGCCGACCGAAAGCTCGGCGCGTTCGGTCTTGTAGGGGCGGATATAGGCGCCCACCGTCGCTTCCAGCTGCTGGTTGGAATCGACATTGTCGCCTTCCAGCCGGTAGTAGGCGCCGCCGCCATAGATGCCGACATCGCCATCGTCGTCCGATACCATCACCCGTCCGCCCGTCCGCGTCACCCCGCCCCAGCGCTTGCCGGTGAAGGGCTCGACCGTTCCGGCATAGGACAGCAGACTGTCGGTCACCGCCCGGCGCTCCCCGGTCAGCTTCAGGGTCGTCGTCTCCGAAAGCCTGGGCGCATAGGTCACGCCGCCCACCACGTTCTGGACTTCAAAGCCAAGCGGCGTGGTGCCCGCGTCGGCCTTGATGTCGCCGATCTCATAGGCCAGCGCGAGAGCAACGCCCGCGTCGTCCTGGGGCGGAGCACGGCGCAGCGCGGCCATGCGCGCCGTGTCGAAACTGTAGCTGTCGGCGGCGAGGGCGGCGCTGAGCACGCTTTCCTGCGCCGTGGTCAGGTCGTTCCAGATGGTCGGATTGTCGCTGACGAAACTGCTGAGGGTCGTCGCGGCATCGGCCGCGACCGCGGTCGTGATCGCCGTGCGCAGGTCGTCCGTCAGGGCGGCGACGACGGTCGGATTGCTGGTGACGAAATCGGTCAGGGTGGTGGCGTCGGGTGTCGTGATCGCCGCCCCCAGGATCTGCTTTTCCGTCGGGGTCAGCAGGTTCCAGACACCGGCGTTATTGTCGACGATGGTCGCGAGCGCCTGATAATTGCTCTCGGTCACCGTGGTCGGAACGAGGGCATTCAGGCCGAAACGCCGGGCACCATCACCTTCGGGCGTGCCGGAATCGAGGCTGACCGGCCGCGCGGTCACGGTCAGCCGGCCTTCGTCGAAGGGCGAAACCGCAACCGACAAGGTGGCGCCCAGCTCGGTCAGCTCGGACAGGCCGGATTCGCCATCGCGGCTGCGGATACCGACATCGCCCCGGACGAAGGGGATGGTGTTCTGCCGCAGATCGGCCAGTTCGCGCGCGATGTCGCGGCTCATCGGGTCGTTCAGGGCGGCGGCCGGCAGGCCGATCGGATTGCTGGCGGTGGACGGCGTGTTCACGGCCAGGGCGGGATAGGCCGGGGCCGGCGCTTGGGTGGGAGCCGGCGTGCCCGTGGTGGTCGCGATCTGCGGCCCCGCGGAC
>NZ_JBAQRT010000172.1:0-15491 GCF_049306435.1 Zavarzinia sp. | reverse complement strand
GATCCGGCAGATCGCTGCGGCCAATAAGGCCGGCGCGGCGGGCGACCGCTTCCGCTTGCGCATCGCGCGCCTCCTCCCGCCGGCCGAGGGTCTCGAGGGACGCCGCCCGGGCCTGTGCCAGATCGGCCTGCAAGGGCGCGCCAAGGCCGCGGCCATCGCCCCGGCTGCCGGCGATCAGGGCCGAGACCTCGCGCGCCCGCGCCACCGCCGTCTCGTGCCCGCCCGATGCCTGCAGCACGCGAACGGACAGAAAGCCCAGAATCGCCCGCTCGATCGGGTGATCGCCCAGCCCGTCCAGAGTCCAGACCCGGTCCAGATGCGCCTGCGCCTCGGCCGCGAGGCGGCGCGACATCAGGGCGTCGACCAGGCGGCGACTGCCGTCGAGCAGACGCGCCACCGTCGCCTCGTCCGGCGAATCGCCGAGCAGCGCGATGGCGGTATCGACATTGGCCGTCAGGGTGGCCAGTTCGGAATCGACGGAGTCGGCGGACATTATTTCCTCGTCTTGGGGCGCCCTTCGGGCTTGCGGCACGGTAAAGACTTGGCCGCCAGAGCGCGAGGCTTCAATATGCCGGCACGATTGCGAAGCGCCAAGCCGGGGACCGGGGGGTATGATCCAAGACCAACGCGCGCGGCGACGCGCGCTGCTGACACGGCATTTCCTGCTTCAGGATGTATCCGAAAAGGTCCTCGACGACCTGATCGCTTTTTCCAGCACGCATGGCTATGCCGACGATCAGATCATTTTCGCCAAGGGCGACGATGGCGACGGGCTCTATGGCATTCTCGACGGCCAGGTGCGGATCTTCGCCGGTGACGCCGAGGGGCGGGAAATCACCCTCAACATCCTGGGTCCCGGCGATCTCTTCGGTGAAATCGCGCTCATCGACGGCAAATCGCGCTCCGCCGATGCCGCGGCGATCGGGCCGACCACCCTGTTCCACATGCCACGGCGCCATTTCGTGCCCTACCTGCGGCAGAGCCCGGATCTGTGCTTCAGCCTGCTCGAAATCCTCTGCGGCCGGGTGCGCTGGGTCTCCAACGCGCTCGAGGACCGGGCCTTCCTCGGGCTGGAGGCGCGGCTGGCGAAATGGCTGCTCAGCCTGGCCGAAACCTCCGGCGACAAGGATGGCCGTGGCAAGTTGCGCCTGCGCATGAAACTGTCGCAGCGCGAACTCGGCGCCCTGGTCGGCACCTCGCGGGAAGCGGTGAACAAGCAGTTCGCCCTGTGGCGCGACAGCGGCCTCATCTCGATCGACAAGGGCGTGATCACCCTGAACGCCCCCGTGCAATTGCAGGCTCTGGTCGATCTTGCCTGACCGCGGACCCGCCTTGCCACAAACCGTCGAGGATATCCTCGCCGAGGTGCGCGCGGCGCGAAAGCGCGGTGAATTGTTCGAAGCCTTCGACCGCGCTCGCGGCGCGATCGAGGACGGCGGGCCGGACGCCCGCCTCGCCTATGAGGCGGTGCTGTGCCTGGCCCGGGCCGGGGCGAGCGAACTCGCCCACCGGCGCTATTTCGAATATGGCCTCGATCCCGATCTCGGCCTCGATTACGCGACCCTGCTCGGCCGGATCGAGAAGGACGAGGCGCTGGCCCTGTCCGGTCCCGCGCGCGCGGCCAAGCTGCTGGAGGCCGCCGGCACCTATCGCGCCGCCTATGTCCGCTATCCCGACTATTATCCGGCGATCAATGCCGCCACCCTCTATCTCCTCGCCGGGGACGAGGTGAACGCGCGGGAATTCGCCCAGATCTCCCGCCGTCACCTGCAGGCCATCCTCGAGGGCGAGGCGCGGCCGGCCAGCTTCTGGGACCTGGCGACCGCCGCCGAAGCCGCCCTGATCCTCGGCGAAGGGGAAGCGGCGCGGGACGCCGTGCGCGAGGCGATGGCGGTTTCCGATCTCGATGTGACGGGCGTTGCATCCACGCGGCGGCAATTGCGGCTGATTATCGCCGAACGCAATCTGGACCCGACGATTCTCGACCCGATGACGCCGCCGACGGTCGCCCACTATACCGGACACCGCCTCACCCCCTGGGGCCGGCCCGGCCGCTTTCCCGCCGCCCTGGAGGATGCCGTGGCCGAAGGCATCCGCGCGGCCATCGCCCGCCACGACATCCGCTTCGGCTACGGCTCGCTCGCCTCGGGCGCCGATATCCTCTTCGCCGAGGCGATCCTCGACGCAGGGGGCGAGGTCCATGCCGTGCTGCCCTTCGCCTATGAGGATTTCATCCGCATCTCGGTCGCCGATTCCGGTCCCGACTGGGTGGCGCGTTTCGAGCGCCTGATCCACCACCCGCGGATGCGGATCTCGCTGGCGACCTTCGATCCCTTCCTCGGCGACGACGAGATATTCGGCTATGCCGCGCGCTACGCCATGGGTCTCGCGGTCATCCGCGCCGACATGATCGGCGGCCCGGCCGTGCAGCTGGCGGTCTGGGACGGCGTCGGTGGCGCGGGTCTCGCCGGCACCGCCGCCGATGTCGCCTTCTGGCGCACCGACATGAAGCGCGATGGCGAGGTGATCTGGCCCGAAGGCACGCCTTCGATGGTGCCGGTAACCCCCGGCATTGCCGCTGTCCCGGCGCAGGCCGCGCCCGGCGATGCCGCGCAGGCGCCCCACCGGGTGCTGCGCGCCCTGCTCTTCTGCGACGTCAAGGGTTTCTCCAAGCTGAACGACGTGACCATCCCGGTGTTCTTCCGCGAGGTCATGGGCGCGCTGGCCCGGGCGACCCGCCGTCACCGGGATTCGATCCTGTTCAAGAACACCTGGGGCGATGCGATCCATACGATCATGCGCGACGCGCCCTCGGCCGCCGCCCTCGCCCTCGATCTGCAGGACGAGATGGAACGGATCGACCTTGCCACCCTGGGCCTGCCGGAAGGCCTGGCTTTACGGGTCGGCGGCCATGTCGGACCGATCTATTCGAGCTGGGACAATGTGCTGGAGGAAGAGACCTTCTACGGCGCGCAGGTCACCCGCTGCGCCCGGATCGAGCCGATCGCCTTCACCGGCAAGGTTTTCGTCTCGGAAGCCTTCGCCGCCGAACTCGCGCTGACCTCGCCCGACTTCAGCTCAGAATATGTCGGCACCATCCCGACCGCCAAGCAGTTCGGCCGGATGCCGATGTATCTGCTGCGCAAGCGCGGTTAGCCGCCCTCCCCTCGCGAGATCCCGGCCTTCGCCGGGATGACGATCGAGGTTACCCCACCCCGGCATAACCCGCGAGGCGGCGGAGTTCGGCGAGGAATTCGGTCTCGGCCCGTTTCGCCGGCCAGGGCGTCAGGATGCGCTCCAGCGGCGGCTCGACCATGCCGAAGGTGGTCGGGTCGCGGGCCTCGACCAGGGTCAGGCCGACGAGTTGCACGGCCTCGGTGGTGGCGAGGGCGCGGTCGGCCTTCTTGATCCGTTTCGCCATGTCGGGCGGCAACGGATAGGCCAGGCCATAGCGCAGGTGGATCGCCCGTTGCACGCCGTCTTCCAGCCGCCGCCAGTCGGCGCCGAGCACGGGTTTCAGGGGCGTGATCACATCCATGCCCAGCAGCCCCTCCGCCCCGTCATGCAGCAGGGTCGCCAGTTCGAGCTTGATCGAGAGGCGCGAGGCGGGCGTTGCGCGGCGAATCTCCGCGAGGACATCGAGACTGTGCTGGGCGACGGAATAGGCAAATTCGCCCTTGGTCGCGCCGTTCCAGCGCGCCACCCGCGACAGGCCGAGGGCGAGATCCGTGTCCTCGAAATCGAAGGGCGACGGATTGGCGAGATCGAGGCGGCGGCCCGACAGGAACCGCTGCCACACGCGATGTTCATTCATGGAGGAGACCGGCGGAAACCAAACAGGGCGACACTTAACCGTGTCGCCCTGTCAGCGGCAAGCCCGGACCGAAGTCCGGCCCTCAGCGACGGCGGCCGAGGAAGACGTTGATCTCGCCGACGATGCCGCGGCGGAACACGAGCACGCAGACGACGAAGACGACGCCGATCACCATGGTCACCGGCAGGCCCGAGGTCGCGAGATAATTCTCGAGCCCGACCACCAGCGCGCCGCCCACCGCCGGACCGACCAGGGTGCCGACGCCGCCGAGCAGGGTCATCAGGATGACTTCACCCGACATCTGCCACTGAACGTCGGTCAGCGAGGCCAGCTGGACCGCGATCGCCTTGGTGCCGCCGGCGACGCCGGTCAGCGCGGCCGAAAGGGTGAAGGCCAGAACCTTGAAACGGTCGACCCGGTAGCCGAGCGAAATCGCCCGCGGCTCGTTCTCACGAATCGCCTTGAGCACGGCGCCATAAGGCGAATTCACGATGCGCCAGATCAGCCCGAAGCCGAGCAGGAAGACCGCCAGCACGAAATAATACATGGTCAGCGAATCTTCGAGGCTGATCAGGCCGAACAGATTGCCGCGCGGCACGCCCTGCAGACCATCCTCGCCGCCGGTGATCGACCCCGCCTGGATGGCGAAGAAGAACACCATTTGCGAGATGGCGAGGGTGATCATGGCGAAATAGATGCCCTGGCGCCGGATCGCGATGGCACCGATGACCAGCCCCATCGCGCCGCCGACCAGGCCACCGAAGAGAATCGCCAGTTCGGGCGTCAGGCCCCAGACCTTGGCGGCATAGCCCGAGGCATAGGCCGCCGTGCCGAAGAACGCCGCATGGCCGAAGGACAGCAGGCCGACGAAGCCGAGCATCAGGTTGAAGGCACAGGCGAAGAGCGCGAAGCACAGCGCCTTCATCAGGAAGCCCGGATAGGCGACATAGGGCGCGACCAGCAGGGCGGCGATCAGCAGGACGCCGATGATCAGCCTTGTGTTGCCGGTGAAGCGGCCGGAGACGGTGCCGCTGGGGCGGATGGATTTGACGACGGCCATGATCAGCGCTCCCGTCCGAAGAGGCCAGCGGGGCGCAGCAGCAGCACCACCACCATGATGAGGAAGACGACGATGTTCGAGGCTTCCGGCAGGAAGACCTTGGTCAGGCCTTCCATCAGCCCGAGCAGATAGCCCGAGGCGACCGCGCCGAAGATCGAGCCCATGCCGCCGATCACGACGACCGCGAAGACGACGATGATGAGGTTGGAGCCCATCAGCGGATTGACCGAATAGATCGGCGCCGCCATCACCCCGGCGAGGCCGGCGAGGGCGACACCCGCGCCATAGGTCATGGTGATCATGACCGGCACATTGATGCCGAAGGCCTGGACGAGCTTCGGATTCTCCGTCGCGGCGCGCAGATAGGAGCCGAGGCGCGTCTTCTCGATCGCGTACCAGGTGGCGATGCAGACGACGATCGACAGCGCGACGACCCAACCCCGGTAGAAGGGCAGGAACATGAAGCCGAGGTTGGTGCCGCCGCTGAGCGCGGCCGGCACCGGATAGGACTGGCCCGAGACACCGTATTGATACTTGAACCCGCCCTCGAGAATGAGGGCGAGGCCGAAGGTGAGCAGCAGGCCATAGAGGTGATCGAGCTTGTAGAGATGCCGCAGCATCGTCTTCTCGATCACGAGGCCAAGAGCCCCGACGACGACGGGGGTGAGGATCAACGCGCCCCAATAGCCGATACCCAGATATTGCATCAGGTACCAGGCCACGAAAGCGCCGACCATGTAGAGGGCGCCATGGGCGAAGTTGATCACGTTCAACATGCCGAAGATCACGGCGAGCCCGAGACTCAGCAAGGCATAGAAGGAGCCATTGATGAGACCGAGCAAGAGCTGGCCGAACAGGGCCTGTGGCGGAATGCCGAGAAGTTCAAACATGGGTAAACCGATCCGTCGTCGTCAGGGAGGCGAGGGCTAGACCGTTACTGCGCGAGGGCGCAGCCGGATTTCGCCGGGTCCTGGAACGCCTGGGCGCCCGGCACCGTCTTCACCAGCTTGTAGAGGTCCCATTCGCCCGTCGATTCCGAAGGCTTCTTCACTTCCATGAGATACATGTCGTGAACGACGCGGCCGTTGGCGGCGATCTTGCCTTCGTGGATCACGGCGTCCTTCACCGGAAGTTCCTTCATCTTGGCGGCGACCACCTTGCCATCGTCGGTGCCGGCGGCCTCGATCGCCTTCAGATAGTGCAGGGTAGCCGAATAGTCGGCGGCCTGAACCATGGTCGGCATCTTGCCGAACTTGTCGAAGAATTTCTTCGAGAAGCCGCGGGTCTCGTCGTCGAGATCCCAATAGAAACCGGTGGTGACCAGCAGGCCCTGACCGAGTTCGAGACCGATCGAATGGATGTCCGACAGGAAGGCGAGCAGCGCGACCAGCTTCTGGCCACCGGCGACGATGCCGAATTCCGCCGCCTGCTTCACCGAGTTGATCGTGTCCTGGCCGGCATTGGCGAGGGCGACGACCTTGGCGCCCGACGACTGCGCCTGCAGCAGGAAGGACGACAGGTCGGCCGAGGGGAACGGGTGCCGGACCGAGCCGATGACCTTGGCGCCAAGCTCGCCCAGAACCGTCTTGGCGTCAGCCTCGAGGCTGTGACCGAAGGCGTAGTCCGCCGTGATGATGAACCAGCTGTCGCCGCCATCGGCGACCACCGAAGGCGTCGTCACATGGGCGAGCGAATAGGTGTCGTAGATCCAGTGGAACGACGTCGCCGTGCATTCCTTCTGGGTCAGGCGGACCGTGGCCGCGCCCGAATTGATGGTGACGACACCCTTCTCGCCGCCGACACCCTGCACGCCGAGACCGACGCTGGAGGTGACGAGGTCGACGAGGGCGTCGGCGCCCTTGGTGTCGATCCATTCGCGGGCGATGTTCACCGCGATGTCGGCCTTGTTCTGGTGGTCGGCGGTGATCACTTCGATGGGCTTGCCGAGGACCTTGCCGCCGTAATCGGCGACGGCCATTTCGACCGCGACGATCGAGCCCTTGCCCGCCACGTCGGCATAGACACCCGACAGGTCGGTCAGCACGCCGATGACGACCTTGTCACCGGACAGGCCTTCCGCCAGGGCGGCGCCGGACAGCATGGCCGACAGCGCGACGCCCGCGAGTAGAGACTTCTTGAACATGACTTCCTCCCCAGTAAGGCCGGCAATGCCTGGAGCGCCGGCCCGTTTCGTTGCTGGAATTACACGCCGAGATAGGTAACGAGTCGATCCCGATTGGCGGCCAGTTCGGCCGCGGTCATGGTGTCGGCCACATGACCGTCCTCCATGACGTAGAAGCGATCGGCGATGGTCGAGACGAAGTGAATCGACTGCTCGACGACGATCATGGTCATGCCGCTTTCCTTCAGGCGGCGGACGGCGGCCCCGATCTGCTGAACGATCACGGGGGCGAGACCCTCGGTCGGCTCGTCCAGCAGGATGAAGTCGGCGCCGCTGCGCAGGATGCGGGCGATCGCCAGCATCTGCTGCTCGCCGCCCGACAGTTTGGTGCCGGGGCTGTAGAGCCGTTCCTTCAGATTGGGGAACAGCGTGAAAATATCCGCGACCGACATGCCGCCCGGCTTGATCACCGGCGGCAGCATCAGGTTTTCCTGCACGTTCAGGCTGGCGAAGATGCCCCGCTCTTCCGGGACATAGCCGATGCCGAGGCGGGCGATGCGATGCGGCGCCAGTTTCGCGGTCTCGACCCCGTCGAAGACGATCGAGCCGGTGCGGCGCCCGACGAGCCCCATGATCGAGCGTAAGGTGGAGGTCTTGCCGGCGCCGTTGCGGCCGAGCAGCGCGACCACTTCGCCCCGCTTCACCTCGATGTCGACGCCATGCAGGACATGGCTCTCACCGTAATAGGCGTTCAGCCCCTCGATCTTCAGACGGGTCGCGCCGACGGCGGACGGCTGCGGTTTCACGGCGGCGTCAGCCATGTTCGGTCCCCATGTAGGCTTCGATGACGGCGGGATTCTTGGAGACGGTCTCGTAGGGGCCTTCGGCGAGAATCTGGCCGCGCTGCAACACGGTGATCGTGTCGGACAGGCCCGAGACCACCGACATGTTGTGTTCCACCATCAGGATGGTGCGGCCTTTGCGAATGCGGCGGATCAGGTCGATGATACGGCCCACGTCCTCATGGCCCATGCCTTGCGTCGGCTCGTCGAGCAGCATCAGTTCGGGATCGAGCGCGAGGGTGGTCGCGATCTCGAGCGCGCGCTTGCGGCCATAGGACAATTCGACCGCCGTCGTGTGGAGGAACGGGCCAAGACCGACATCCTCGACCAGCTGCGCCGCCCGGGCGTCGAGATGATCGAGTTCTCGGATCGAGCGCCAGAAATGGAACACCTTCGAGCTTCGCGCCTGCAGGGCGACGCGCACGTTCTCCAGCACCGTCAGATGCGGAAACACCGCGGAAATCTGGAAGGAACGGACCACGCCCATGCGGGCGATGTCGGCGGGCTTGGCGTGACTGATGTCATGCTCGTTGAAGCGCACGGTGCCGGCCGTGGGCTGCAGGAATTTGGTCAGCAGGTTGAAGACCGTGGTCTTGCCGGCGCCGTTCGGACCGATCAAGGCATGGATGCTGCCGCGACGCACCCGCAGGTTCACGTCCTTCACGGCGACAAAGCCACGAAATTCCTTGGTCAGGCCCTTTGTTTCCAGAACCAGATCGCTCAAAGCGCCCCCCATCTTCAGGACAGACCGGTGGCGCAGATCAGAGCATCCCCCCGGGTCGTCGTTGCTTGGATATTCGGCGTCTTATGTGCCGTTGGTCATCGTTTACCGGCAGGGCTGGCCACTGGCCATCCCCTACTTAGGTCTAAGGCCTATACTTTCGGGCGGGAACAGGGTTGGATGAGCAAGAGCGTTGCGTTACCCGGCGTCGGGCCGCTACGCTCTGGCGGGGAGGAACAAGAAGATCACAACCATGGACAGTACGGAAAGCGGCTGGACGGTCGTCATCGCCGACGATCATCCCCTCGTGCGGGACGCCATGCGCCACGCCCTGATGCAGAACCTGAGCGACGTCCAGGTGGTCGACGCCTCCAGCCTCGACGAGGCCAAGGCGGCCGTGGACCGGCTGGGCACCGTCGATCTCGTCATCCTCGATCTCAACATGCCGGGCATGGACGGCTTCACCGGCCTTGCCACCATGCGCGCCGCCCATCCCCTGGTGCCGGTCGCCATGGTATCGGCGACCAACGACGAAACGATCATGCGCCGCGCGATCGAATTCGGCGCCGCCGGCTTCATCCCGAAATCGGCGCCGCTCGAGACCATCGCCGAGGCGATCGGCCAGATTCTCGACGGTCAGGTGTGGCTGCCCATTCCGCGCGCCGCGCCCGCGGGCACCGGCACCAGCCGGCAGGAAATCGCCTCCCGCCTCGGCGAATTGACGCCGCAGCAGCTCAAGGTCCTGTCGATGATGTCCCAGGGCCTCCTGAACAAGCAGATCGCCTTCGAACTCGGCGTCGGCGAGGCGACGGTGAAGGCCCATGTCACCGCGATCCTGAAGAAACTCGGCGTGCACAGCCGCACCCAGGCCGTGATTTCCGCCCGCCTGCTGGATTTCAAGACGGTCGACTGAACCCCTGTCGGCGGTGGCCCTCAACTGGCCGCCGCCATGTCCTGCTGCTGCTTGCGCAGGTGATCGAGATAGGCCCGCAGGGCGGCGGGCTTCACCGGCTTCGGCAGCAATTCCACCTGATGGCGCTTGGCTTCCTGACGCAGGCGCGGCTCGCGGTCGGCGGTGATCAGGGCCGCCGGCAACAGGCGGCCAGCCTGCTGACGCAGGGCGGTGATGGCGGCAAGACCGTTGCTGCTGCCACCAAGGTGATAATCCACGAGAATGACATCGGGCGTCCGGCCGCTGGCGCGCATCGCCTCCTTCGCCGCGTCGACGGATTCGACGGCGACGACATCGCAGGACCAGCCCTGCAGCAGGGCCGTGATCGCTTCCCGAATCGCCGCCTCGTCATCGACCGCGAGAACCGACAGACGATGCTGCGGCAACTCGACCGGGCGGCTTTCCACCGGGGCGCGGCGGATCGCCGGCGCCTCGGTCAGCGGCGCCGCCACCGAGAAGACCGAGCCCCGCCCGACCTGCGACCGCAGGCCGATCGGATGATCGAGAATGCGGCAGATGCGCTCGACGATGGCAAGGCCAAGGCCAAGCCCCCTCGCCCCCTGTTCCTCGACCTTGGGGCCGAGACGGACGAATTCGCCGAAGACCGCGTCCTGCTGCTCGGGGGCGATGCCGATACCGCTGTCCCAGACCTCGACCACGGCCATGTCGCCCCGCCTGCGCGCCCCGATCAGCACGCGGCAGCGCGGGCGGGAAGGGTCGCTGTAACGTATCGCGTTCGAGAGATAGTTCTGGATCACCCGGCGCAGCAGCTGCGGGTCGCTGCGCACGGCGAGCCTGGACGGCATGACGACAAGCTCGACGCCCCGCCTGGCCGCCAGCGGCGCCAGGGTCGAGGCGATGCCTTCCATCAGGGGACCGAGGGCGACCGGCTGCAGATCCGGGCTCATCACGCCCTGATCGAGCCGGGAAATATCCAGCAGGGCATCCAGCAGCACCTCGACCGCGCCCAGGCCCTGGTCGACCTTGGCCACCAGCGGCTCCGCCGGGTGGCGGTCGGCCAGCGCCGTGGCGAACAGGCGGGCGGCGTGAAGCGGCTGCAACAGGTCGTGGCTCGCGGCGGCGAGGAAGCGGGTTTTGCCGAGGTTGGCTTCCTCGGCCGCGGTGCGCGCCTGATGCAATTCGGCGATGACCCTGGTCAGGTCGGCGGTGCGCTCGTCCACCCGGCGCTCCAGGCTTTCGTTCGCCTGTTTCAGGGCGGCCTCGGCGATGTAACGCTCGGTGACATCGGTGACCATGATCGAGAAGCCGCCGCCCGGCATCGGATCGAAGCGCAGCTCGACGCGGGCGCCATCCGGCCGCTCGACCTGGCGCACCGTCGCCATGCCGCCGGCGGGCATGGTCAGCGCCGCCCCGAGCGAGCGCAGGCGCCCGATGACCCCGAGTTCGCCGGTCGACGTCCCGACCCGCGCCTGATCGCGCGGCAGCCACAGCATGTCGAAGAAACGCTCGTTCCAGGTCACCAGACGGCGATCGCGGTCGAACACGGCGATGCCCTGGCTGACATGGTCGAGGGTGGTGCGCAGCAGGGTGAAATTCTGCCGGATCGCCTCCGACGCCTCGCCCAGCACCGCCCGCATCGCCCGGCCCGACAGGCGGGAGCCCTGACGCGCCGAGGCGATCACCACCCGCGCCGAGGCGGCGCCGATGACGCCCGACAACAGGCGCTCGGTGAAGGCGGCGACATTGACGCCCGTGCGCTCGATGCCGGCGAAGGCGACCTCCGCCTGTTCCGTGCCGATGAAGCGGGCGGACAGGGCCTTCAACTCCTCGACCGACATGCCGGCCCCCGCCCGCTGCACGGTTTCGGCATCAAGCTCGACCTGCGGCATCACGAAGGCCTCGGCCTGGTCGCGATCCCGTTTGTGTGGCACCGAGAACAGCGAGACGGTGACGAGGAACAGCATGTTCAGACCCAGACTGACCACGACCCCCTGACTGAGCGGATCGAGCGCCGCGAGAGCCGATGGCAGCAGGGGGCTAAGCGGCGCCACCGCCAGCGCGTCGCTGCCGAGGATCGAGGGCAGGAACAGCGCGTAGAGCCAGACCGCCCCGCCGATCGCGAGGCCGGCGACCGCGCCATTGCGATGGGCGTTGCGCCAGAACAGGCCAAGGATCAGCGACGGCGCGAATTGCGCCACGGCGGCGAAGGAAATGAGGCCGATCGAGACCAGCGAAATCTGGCTGGCCAGCGCCTTTTCGTAGAGATAGCCAAGAAGCAGCACGATGACGACGGCGGCCCGCCGGGTGACCACGACCACCCGGCCGCTGTCGTGCCGGTCGAGCCGGCGCCAGCGCAGCAGGAAGGGCATGGCGATTTCGTTCGAAGCCATGATCGACAGGGCAAGACAGGCGACGATCACCATGCTGGTCGCCGCCGACAATCCGCCGATGAAGACGAAGGTCGAGAGCAGGTCATCGCCCTGCATCATCGGCACGGCGAGGACATACATGTCGGGATTGGTCCCGGCGGGCGAGGCCGCCATGCCGGCGACCGCGATGGGCACCACGAAAAGATTGATGACGACGAGATAGAGCGGGAACAGCCAGCGGGCGGTCCCGAGGTGATTGCCCGGACCATGCTCGATCACCGCGACATGGAATTGCCGCGGCAGGCACAGGAAGCCAAGACCCGACAGGACCGTGAGGGTGATCCAGTTCAGGGTGACGGTCGGCTGCGCCAGGTGCTTCAACGCCGGCTCGGTGTTGACATGGCGCACCAGGCCCTCGAAGCCGCCGAAGACTTCATAGGTGACATAGAGGCCGACGGCGACGAAGGCCGCCAGCTTCACCAGCGATTCAAAGGCGATCGCCAGCATCATGCCGCGGTGCTGTTCGGTCGCCTGGGCGCGGCGGATGCCGAACAGCATGGTGAAGACGGCCATCATCACGGCGACGATCAGCGCCGTGTCGCGCCAGGCATAGAAATCGCCAGGACGCGAGACAGGCACCCCGACCACGGCATCGAAACTGTCGGACACCGCCTTCAGCTGCAGGGCGATATAGGGCAGCACCCCGACGATGGCGAGGCCGGCGACCATGGCCGAGACCGCCCGGCTCTTGCCATAGCGCGAGCCGATGAAATCGGCGATCGAGGTGATGTTCTGGTTGCGCGCGATCAGCACCATGCGGGCCAGCAGGCGGTGGCCGAACAGCATGACCAGGATGGGCCCGACGAAGATCAGGAAGAAATCCCAGCCGGTCGAGACCGCGCGGCCGACGCTGCCGTAGAAGGTCCAGGACGTGCAGTAGATCGCCAGCGACAGGGCATAGATCAGGTGCTGCGAGGTCGCGGCACGGCGCGGTCGCCAGTCGCCGATATAGGCGATGGCGAACAGGCTGCCGATGTAGAGAAGCGACATCAACAGGATTGCCCAGTCCTGCAACATGGATGATATCCCTCCCTTCGGCCCAGACTGTCATCTAGGCGCCAAAGCAGGGAATTGTCCATTTTTTCAAGAGATCCACCGGCTCTCGAAGTCACACCGGCGCGATTACATTGCATTGCAGCACGACAATTGTCGCGACGCATCCAATACCAAAGTCACGACCGCTTCGACCATCGTCGGGGATCAACCCTGACGCGACCTCAAGTACCACTGTCATGACCGATAAAGGCCGGGGTCAACAATCCGGCTGCAGCGGGGGCACAACAGACGGAAAAACCGTCAAGGGAGGTTCATATGGTCAGCGTGTCTGCCGGCCGCGCGAGCGAGCGCGCCGAAGCCGCCGAGAAGCGGAAGGTCGTTTTCGCCTCTTCGCTCGGCACCGTTTTCGAATGGTACGACTTCTACCTTTACGGCTCGCTTGCGGCCGTGATTTCGAAACAGTTCTTTTCCGGCGTCAATCCGACGGCGGGTTTCATTTTCGCGCTGATGGCCTTCGCCGCCGGTTTTGCCGTGCGCCCCTTCGGCGCCCTGGTGTTCGGCCGGCTCGGCGATCTCGTCGGCCGCAAATACACCTTCCTCATCACCATCCTGATGATGGGCGCCTCGACCTTCGTCGTCGGCATCCTGCCGTCCTATGCCTCGATCGGCATGGCGGCACCGATCATCCTCGTCGGCCTTCGCCTGCTGCAGGGCCTCGCCCTCGGCGGTGAATATGGCGGCGCCGCGACCTATGTCGCGGAACATGCCCCGAACGACAAGCGCGGCACCTATACGTCCTGGATCCAGACGACCGCGACGATCGGCCTTTTCCTGTCCCTGCTCATCATCCTCGGCGTGCGCCTGTCGATGTCGAACGAGGCCTTCGAAAGCTGGGGCTGGCGCATTCCCTTCCTGGTTTCGGTGCTCCTGCTCGGCATCTCGGTGTGGATCCGGCTGCAGCTGAACGAATCGCCGATGTTCCAGAAGATGAAGGAAGAAGGCACCCGTTCGAAGGCCCCGCTGACCGAGAGCTTCGCCCGGTGGGGCAATCTGAAGATCGTCCTCATCGCGCTCTTCGGCCTCACCGCCGGTCAGGCCGTGGTCTGGTACACCGGGCAGTTCTACGCCCTGTTCTTCCTGACCCAGACCCTGAAGGTCGATGCCCAGACCGCGAACCTGCTGATCGCCGGCTCGCTGCTCATCGGCACGCCCTTCTTCGTCTTCTTCGGCTGGCTCTCGGACAAGATCGGCCGCAAGCCGATCATCATGGCCGGTTGCCTGATCGCCGCCGTGACCTATTTCCCGATCTTCAAGGCGGTCACCCACTACGCCAACCCGGCCCTCGAACAGGCCGTCGCCACGTCACCGGTCGTCGTCATCGCCGATCCGGCCACCTGCACGTTCCAGTTCAACCCGGTCGGCACGTCGAAGTTCACCTCGTCCTGCGACGTCGCCAAGACCGGCCTCGTCAAGCGCGGCACGCCCTATTCCAACGAAGTGGCGCCCGCCGGCAGCCCGGCCCAGGTGAAGGTCGGCTCGGTCGTCATCCCGTCCTATGATGGCCTCGCCGCCGATGCCAAGGAACAGGCGGCAGCCTTCGACGCCGCCCTTTCCAAGGCCCTGTCCGACGCCGCCTATCCGGCCAAGGCGGATCCCGCGGCGATCAACCATGTGATGCTGCTGGTTCTGCTGTTCGTCCTGGTGCTCTACGTCACCATGGTTTACGGCCCGATCGCGGCCATGCTGGTCGAGATGTTCCCGACCCGCATCCGCTACACCTCGATGTCGCTGCCCTATCACATCGGCAACGGCTGGTTCGGCGGCTTCCTGCCGACCACCGCCTTCGCCATCGTGGCGGCCACCGGCAATATCTATGACGGCCTGTGGTATCCGATCGTCATCGCCGCCGGCACCTTCGTCATCGGTATGCTCTTCGTCCGCGAGACCAAGAACAACGCCATCATCGACTGATGCGCCAGGGGTGGCGGCGGTGCCGCCACCCCCTTCCTTTCGCGGATGCCCAGGAGACCAGCCATGACCGCGTCGCCCCAGTCCCATGCCAACCATGATCCGATCTACCCCGTGCCGACGGGTTTCGCGGCGCAGGCCCTCGTGAACGCAGCGGGTTATGCCGAGGGTTATCGCCACTCGATCGAGGACCCGGCGGGCTTCTGGGCCGAGGCCGGCAAGCGCCTCGACTGGATCACCCCCTACAGCCCCGGCGCCGTCCGCGACGTCTCCTTCGGACCCGGTGACGTGCACATCCGCTGGTTCCACGACGGCACCCTCAATGTCGCCGCCAACTGCCTCGACCGTCATCTCGCCACCCGGGGCGACAAGATCGCCATCCTGTGGGAAGGCGACAATCCGGCGGATTCCCGCGCCATCACCTATCGCGACCTCCACGCCGAGGTCTCGCGCTTCGCCAATGCCCTTCTGGCCCTCGGCGTCAAGAAGGGCGACCGCGTCACCCTCTATCTGCCCATGATCCCGGAAGCCGCGGTCGCCATGCTGGCCTGCGCAAGGATCGGCGCCATCCATTCCATCGTCTTCGGCGGCTTCTCTCCCGACAGCCTGGCGGGTCGCATCGTCGA